>NZ_JBEXTZ010000043.1:0-64172 GCF_040614195.1 Amycolatopsis sp. NPDC006125 | reverse complement strand
GTTATATCAGTTACTAATATTTTTCGTCGTGCACGCTCCGCTCGGCCGGAACGGCTCGGCGAGCTGCGCCAGGTACCCGTCCGGGTAGTGCGGCTGGCGGCGGGGCGGCTGCGGCAGCCGGTCCGGCGGCAGTTGTCCCTGCTGGCGGGTCGGCTGCGGGGGCCGCGGCCTGCCGTTCGCCGCAGGCGGGATGCGGCGGGTCTGGTCCTGCCGAGCGCGATCAGGCGGCGGCGGGCGCCGTGTTCCGCGGTCGGCGGGACGCTCGGGTGGCCACCCCGGGTCTCTGTCCAACGCGCGCGCCCAATCCTCGCCGGTCCGGTTCTGGCACCCCAGAGTAGTCGGTCAGGCCTTGCGGGCCCGGACGCGACGGTAGATCTGGCGCGCGGAGAGCAGGACCAGGGCCGCCGCGCCCGCGATCGTGAGGACCAGCGTCACGACGCCGTACTCGTTGGACCGCAGCTCGAACCGCGCCGGGTTGCCCAGCGGCGTGCCGCCGGGGGTGGTCAGCGAGACGGTCAGGTTGAACACACCGGCGCGCAGGGCCTCGGCCGGGATCCGCTCGCTGCCGCCGAGGCCGGCCGGGACCAGGCGGTCCGGCACCTGCTCGACGCGCAGGCCGGGCGTGTTGCTCAGCTGGATCCGCACCGCGATCTGCACCGGCAGCCGGTTGTTGAACGACACCGGCAGCGGCGCCGACCCGGACGCCATCGAGATCGGCACCGGCGGGGTGTCCACCGTCACGCGGCCGAGCAGGCCGTCCAGTTCGGCGCGAGCGTCGGCGGCCGAGGCCTCCGCGGCGCCCTGCCGCGCGCGCCAGGCCGCCGACGTGCTGCGGACCAGCGCGAACCGCAGCGGTTCGAGGAGCTCGGCGGGCTCCACCTGCGCGGCCGGGTCGATCTGCATCGCGCCCTGCAGGTCGGCCATCGTGGTCTCGATGGAGCTCATCTCGTCGGTGACCGACGTCGGGGTCGCGGTGGCCAGGTCCTCGGCCGTGTAGCTCATCTTGGCGCTGCCCGTGCTCGCGGTCGCCAGCAGCGCGGGCAGCGACTGCGGGGTCAGCATGTTGCGGTCGACGAAGTCGCCGACGTTGCGCAGGAAACCGGTCAGCTCGTCCTGCGTCGCCGTCCACCGGCGGGGCGGGGCGACCAACACCGGCCGCGAGGCGCCACCGGCAAGGCCGCCGCGGAACGCGAGCGCGGCCAGGCCGTTCTGCGTGGCGATGTCCGGGTCGTCCACCGGGGTCGCCGCGGTCGCCTCGGTGCTGCCGGACGCGCCGGCCAGCCCGGACAGGACCAGCGAGTCGACCTGCTGCGCCCGCAGCGCGGTGCCGTCCAGCGTGACCGCGCCGGACGACTGGCCGCTCGTCGACGAGTCGACCGGGTCGGTGATCAGGGTGCGCACGCCGGCCCCGCTCAGCGCGGCCAGCGTGCTCTGGTCCAGCGCGCCGCCCGCCCAGAGCACGCCGTTCTGCGGGGTGACGCCGAGCAGTTCCTGCACTCGCGCGCCGGTGTCCAGGGCGAACGGCAGCAGGTCACCGCTGCGGACCTTGGTCAGCGCGGTCAGGTCGGCGTCGGCGTAGGGCAGCTGGACCACGCACTGCCCGGTGACCAGCTCCCGCAGCGACTGCAGCCACGCCTTCGCGGCCTCCGCGCCGGTGCCGCCGGTGGTGCCGGTCGAGGTGCGGACCTGGTAGCCGCGGGACATCGCGTCCACGGTGTCGAGCAGGTCGGGGTCGATGGCGTAGCAGAGCGCGCGGGTCAGCTGCGGGTCGTCGCGGACCGCGCTCGCCGACTCCACCAGTCCGTACAGGCGGCCACCGGGCCGCAGCTCGGTCGCCAGCACGTCGTCGGACAGCACCGCGGTGCCGCCCAGCGGCGCGGCCACGATCCGCGGGCGGGTGTCGGCGATCGGCCACAGCATCGTGAACGGCGACGGCGAGGTGTTCTGGCTCGTCGCGCTCTTGCCCGGCGCGGACAGGACCGGCAGCAGCATGCTCATCGACGCCAGCCGCGCCGCGCCGCCGTAGTCCGGCGTGCCGTTGACGTTGACCAGCATCGGGTACACGCCGGCGCTGTTCACGCGCAGGTTGCCGCGCGTCCCGTCGAGCCGGACGGTGACGCTGAGCTGGGCGGTCTGCCCCGGCTCCAGGGTCGACGGTTCGACGTCGACCCAGTCGGTGCTCGACGCGGCGGCCGCGGCCGCGCCGCTCATCGCGGTGCGCACCTGGCGCTCGGTGGTGAGCCGCTCGCCCAGCTCCAGCCGGACCTGCAGGTCGCTGATCCGCCGGTCGCCCACGTTCGTCACGGAGCCGGTGACGTTGAGCGTCACCGAGTTCGTGGTGATCACGCGCGGGTTGAGCTGCGCGACGTCCAGCCGCAGGCGGCTGGGCGCGTCCGACTGGGCACTCGCCGTGACCGGGGTGAACATCGCGAGGAGGAACGCAACCAGCCCGGTGGCGGCGAACCGCTTCACTCCGACGCTCCTTCTGTCGCTCGCGTGTCGTCGTCGAACAGTTCCCGCGCCTTGCGCACCAGGGACCGCTCGTCGGTGTAGGCGAGCCGGGTCTCCAGATCGGCGATCGGCACCCAGGCCACCTCGGTGACCTCCGAGTCCTCGTCGGACAGCTCGCCGCCGGTGGCTTCCAGCAGGAAATGATGCACCGTCTTGTGCACCCGCCGTCGCTCGGCCACGAACCAGTAGTCGATGGTGCCGAGCGGCCGCAGCACTTCCGCGGAGATCCCGGTCTCCTCCTTCACCTCGCGCACCGCAGTCTGCTCGATCGTCTCGCCGTCTTCGATGTGGCCCTTCGGCAGCGACCACAGCAGCTTCCCGTGGCGGTCCAGCCTGCCGATGAGCACGGCGTTCTCCCTGGCGGGATCGACCACGAGGCCGCCGGCGGAGGTCTCCACGGAGGTCGTCATCTTCCGGCCGCGGCGGCGGCGTGACCGGCGTCGCGGCTTACCCCCGCCGGAGCGACCGGCCGATCCAGACATGCTGCGATGCTAGTGCGTGGCGGCCCCTTCCGGCCGCTACTGCGTAGTTGACTGTTCACTCCTCGTCGATCGGTAGGCTGGTTCCTCGTGTCTGTCATGGTTGAGTCGACTCCCGAGGCGGTTCGATCCCGGTGAACGAACTGACCGCGAAGCGGAACGCGGTGACCGAGCTGATGCGGATCTCGCCGCTGGCCGACGAGCTGGCCGGGCTGTTCGCGAAGGCCGGGCACCGGCTGTACCTGGTCGGCGGCAGCGTCCGGGACGCGCTGCTCGGCCGGCTGTCCGCCGACCTCGACTTCACCACCGACGCGCGGCCCGAGCAGATCCTGAAGGTCGTCCGCGGCTGGGCCGACGGCGTGTGGGAGGCGGGCATCGCCTTCGGCACTGTCGGCGTCACCAAGCGCGGCTCGACGCTGGAGATCACGACGTTCCGCGCGGACGTCTACGACCGGGTGAGCCGCAACCCCGAGGTGACCTTCGGCGATTCGATCGAGGGCGACCTCAAGCGCCGTGACTTCACGGTCAACGCGATGGCGATCGACTTGTCGACCAAGCAGTTCGTCGACCCGCACGACGGGATGGACGCGCTGCGGCGGAAGGTGCTCGACACCCCCGCCACCCCGGAGGAGTCCTTCGCCGACGACCCGCTGCGCATGCTGCGCGCCGCGCGGTTCGCCGCCCAGCTCGGCTTCGAGCCGGCGCCCCGCGTGGTGACCGCGATGACCGAGATGGCCGGCGAGATCCAGCGCATCACCGCCGAGCGGGTGCAGACCGAGCTGTCCAAGCTGATGCTCGGCCGGTACCCGCGGCGCGGGCTGGAGCTGATGGTCGACACCGGGCTCGCCGAGCACGTCCTGCCCGAGGTGCCCGGCATGCGGCTGGCCATCGACGAGCACCACCAGCACAAGGACGTCTACCAGCACTCGCTGACCGTGCTGGACCAGGCGATCGCGCTGGAGCGCCGGGACGACCCGGACGCCGAGCCCGACCTGGTGCTCCGGCTGGCCGCGCTGCTGCACGACATCGGCAAGCCCGCCACCCGCCGGTTCGAGGAGGGCGGCGGCGTGAGCTTCCACCACCACGAGGTGGTCGGCGCCAAGATGGCCCGCAAGCGTTTGCGCGCGCTGAAGTACCCGAAGCAGGTGATCGAGGACGTCGGCCAGCTGGTGTTCCTCCACCTGCGGTTCCACGGCTACGGCAAGGGCGAGTGGACCGACTCGGCGGTGCGCCGGTACGTCACCGACGCGGGTGAGCTGCTGCCCCGGCTGCACAAGCTGGTCCGCGCCGACTGCACGACGCGCAACAAGCGCAAGGCGGCCGCGCTGCAGCGCACCTACGACGAGCTCGAGGAGCGGATCGCGCGCATCCAGGCCGAGGAGGACCTGGCGAAGGTGCGGCCCGACCTGGACGGCAACGAGATCATGAAGATCCTCGGCCTGCCGCCGGGGCCGATGGTCGGCAAGGCGTGGAAGCACCTGAAGGAGCTGCGCCTGGACCGCGGGCCGCTCGACCACGACGAGGCCGTCGCCGAGTTGCGCCGCTGGGCCGAGGAGAACGGCCTGTAACTTCAGGGTGCGTCGAGACGACCGGGAGGTCGTGATGTCCCCACCGCGAGCGGCGAGTTACCTGAGCACCCTGCTGCGGCGGGGCGCGCCCGCGATGGCCGGCGCGACCGGTGGACTGGACGACGAGGTCGCCGACCCGGCGCCGGTGTCCCCGCTCGCCCGGATGCGGCGCATGGCGGGGCCGGTCGACCTCGCGGCGCAGGACAACCTGCTGCTCCGCGCCACCCGGTACGTCGCGATGGTCCCGCTGGTCTACCGCGTGCTGGCGGTGGCCGGGGCGCTGGTCGCGTTCCTCGCCGGCGACCACGGTGGCGTGGCGCCGGTGGTGGCGGTCGCGGTGTGCTCGATCGCGCTGAACCTGTACGGGCTGCGCTGGCTGTTCCGGTCGACGCCGTTCCACGGCGGTGGCGCGGTCCGGTTGCTGGTGCTCGACGTGGTGTTCACGGTCGCGGCCAACCTGGTGGTCGCGGCGACGGTGCCCGCCCCGGCCTTCACAGCCGCGATGCAGGTGCCGGGCAAGCACCTGCTCGGCGGGGTCGCGTTGCTGACCCTCGCGCTGGGAGTCGGGTACGGGCTGGGGCTGACGGTGCTGAGCGTGCCGCTCGCCGGGGCCGCGTGGTGGCTCAACAGCGGCGTGTTCAACGTGAAACAAGCCTTCGCCGGGGTCGGGACGATCATCGGCGTGCTGGTGACGGCGACCGGCGCGCTGGTGCTGCTCGGCCTCGGCACCCGGCTGGCGCTGGCGTACGGGATCAGGCACGGCCGCGAGGCCGAACGCGCGCGGCAGCACCGGATGCTGCACGACACGGTGCTGCAGACGCTGGAGACGATCGCCCTGCCGGGCTCCGGCAGCAGCGAACACCAGCTCAGCGAGATGCGGCGGCTGGCCCGCGCGCAGGCGATCGAGGTGCGGCAGACGATCGAGGGCGCGGAAGGCAGCGGCCCCCTCGGCGAGAAACTGGCGGCCCTGGCAGCGGAAATGGCCCGTGACGGCCTGCGCGCCCAGCTGGTCATGGCGGAACTCGACCCGGACACCCTGACCGAGGTCCGGCAGGTCGCCATCCGCGACGCGGCCCGCGAGGCACTGCGGAACACGCTGAAGCACTCGGGCACCGACCGGGTCGTCGTGCGCGCGGAGGAACGGGACGGCGGGGTGGCGGTGGTGATCCGCGACCACGGCGCCGGCTTCGACGAGGCGGACCGCCCACCGGGCTTCGGAATCAGCGAGTCGATCACGGCGCGGCTGGCCGAGGCGGGCGGCCAGGCGCGGGTGGAGTCCAGCCCGGGCAGCGGAACTCGCGTGACGCTCTGGATGCCGCGATGATTGCCGGGGTATCGCGCGGTATGGCGCGTTCGCGCTGAAAGGAGCTGATTTCGGGTGGATAACTTGCCGCGCATGGCCGAAGAACAGAACGACACCCGGAGGCTCGCCATCGAAGCGCTGGAGACCGCCCGCGAAGCCCGTGTGCTCGCCGTCGCGGCCTCGAAGGAGGTCGGCGACGTGTCAGCTCAGCTGAGAGGGCACATCACAGTGCTCCACGCGCTGCGCGAAACCCAGCTCGAGCAGGGGGCCCGGTTGGATCGACTCGAACGGAGGGTGGACGAGGGCTTCGCGCGGGTGGACGCGAGGTTCGAGCAGGTGGACCGGCGGTTCGAGCAGGTCGACGCCAGGTTCGAGCAGGTCGTCGACCAGATGAACGCGCGGTTCGATCAGCTCGTTGCGCTGATCAAGAGCAGCAAGCGCTAAAGCCGCTCCAACCCGCCGGTCTCCACGTGGTGCCCGACGGGGTGCGGCAGGAAGTACGCCACCGCCCCGCCGGGCATCGCTCCCCATGGTTGTGTCACGCCGGTCAGCACGCGCACCGGCCGCGCCACCCGGTACAGCACCCGCTGCCCCTCCCGCTCCGGCAGCAGCGACGTCTCCGGGAACCGCGCCGTCTCGTCGTGCACCAGGTTGCCCGCCTCGCCGCCGAACCGGACCAGCGTCGTCCCTGCGGGCAACGTGACCAGCCGCTTCGCGCGGTAGAACGTCAGCGGCGGCTCGCCCCGCTGCGGTGTGATCGGCCAGTCGCCCTCGTCGTCGACCGCCCGCACCGGGTACAGCAGCAGCGATCCGAGCAGGAACCGCGCCGCCTCCTCGACCCGCGCGAACGCCGCCGGCTCCGCGCCGTCCGGGCCGGTGACCTCCCAGCTCGACTCCGTCCGCTGCAGACTCCACGCCCCCTCGGCCCGCGAACCGATCCGGTACGCCGAGGGCGCGATCCCGTACTCCGCCAGCCGCCGCTCCAGGACCGTCAGCACCTCCGACGCCCGCAGCCCGTACGGCGGATCGCCGCCGCGGTCGATGAGCGTGACCGCGTCCACCTCACCCGCGTCGGGCTGTGGCGGCAGCGGCCTGCCCAGCAGCTCCGCCTCCGCGGCCGCGAGCAGGTGCGCCGGCACGGTCGGCGCCCGGTAACCCTGCGCGCGCACGTGCTCGACCAGCTCCGGCTGCGGCGGCAGACCGTATTTCCGCAGGTAGTGCGGCACCGCCGCGGCCCAGATCCAGGTGCCGTCGGTGTGGAACGCGTCGGGCACGTCCGGCTGCGCCGCAGGCGCGAACAGGTCCGGCAGCCGGTTCGGCCTGGCCACCGCGACCGGCGCCCGGTACAGGTAGTCGAACAACCCGCGGGCCTCGTCCGGCGGCAGCGCCTGCCGGTTGACCACGGGTGGCTCGCCGGGCCCGTCGACGACCGCGGCGTGCCGGAACGCCGCGTCCACCGGCAAGCCGGCCTTCGCCGCGAGCCAGTCCGGGACCTGCTTCCGGTCGCGCGGGAAGTGCTCCAGCTCGGCCTCGTACGCGCGGGCGGTCGGCCTGCCTGAGGGTGACTGGCGCCAGTTCGGCTCGGCCGACGAGTCGTAGTCGAACGTGAAGTCGGCGGGCGCGACCAGCGTCAACGTGCCCTTGAACCACGTCCCGGCGCCCGGCTGGTACATCGCGGCCCGCAGGTCGCCGAACAGCTGCCCGAGCCGCGGCGACGCGGGCAACGACACCGACTCGCCCTCGCCCGCGGCGCGGACCTCGATCTCCGCGTAGTCCCCGACCTGCCGGAACTGCGCGGCGATCCGCTCCCAGCCGTCGGGCACGACGTCCCGCAACAGCCGCGCGATCTCCCGCACCAGCTCCTGTGGATCCCCGGCTCCGAGCTGCCGCACACCGGCGGCGAAGTCGTGCCGCTCCTGCCAGATCGCGGTGATCTCGGCCTCGGTGGCGTCGACGGCGAAGTCGTGCAGGCCGAGCTGCCGCGCCCGCGTCTCGTCGGTGCCGTTCCAGCGCAACGTCAGCCCCTCGCCGGGGGCGACGCGGTAGATGTCGTCGTCGAACAGGCAGTGCGTCTGCAGGCTGAAGGTCGCGGCGACCTCGGCTTCCGGCAGCACCTTCGCCGGCCGCCCGTCGAACTCCTTGTCGAAGTCGGCGGGCGCGTCCTCACCGGGCGGCGTCACGAGCAGGACGGTGCCGTCCGCGCTGGAGCGTTGCGCCGGGAAGACGCGCCCCTGCCACACGGCGTACAGCCCGTCGGGGCGCTCCGCCAACTCCACTCGGTACCGCACGACTTCCCCCTGCGTCCGGAAAACGGGCCCGTCAAACTTAGCCGGGCGGGTACCGGCGCGCCCAGTCCTCCCGCAACGACCGGCTGCGCGTGACGCCGTACAGGTTGAAGTGCAGGTAGATGTCGTTGGCGATGTTGTCCAGCAATCCCAGCGGCGTCAGGGCCCCGACCAGGTCCGCGGGCAGGCCGGGCACGCCGAGCCGGGCGCCGGCCAGCGCGCCGGTGAGCGCGGCGGTCAGCGGCGGTTCGGCCGCCTGCAGTCCGGCGGCCTGGATCGCGGCGAACGGGTCGTGCTGCCGCTTGGTGGCGGCGAACACGGCGCGCCCGGCCACCGCGAGCGGGCTCGCCGGGTCGCCGAGCGTCTCGATCTGCTCGGTGTCCGGGATGTCGCGGCCGTCGCGCATCGCGAGGACGATCGCGGCGATCTCGTCGAACGGCGTCTGCCCGGACTTCCGCAGCTCACCAAGGACGGCGTGGAACGGCCACGACGGCTCGCCGTTGACCAGCACCTTCGTGAGCAGCCGCACGACCAGCTCGATCGCGGTGGCGGACTCGCCGTCCGCGCCGGTCAGGGCCCGCGCGACGGCCATCTGGTACGGCAGCCCGGCGTTTTCGAGCTCGAAGCCCGCGGTCATGGTCGCGGCGAGCACGGCGGTCAGCGGGTTCGGCGGCGCTTCCGGGCCGTCGCCGAGCGCGACCGAGAGCCAGCTCTCCGGCTTCGGTGCGGGCGGGAACCCCTCGGGCACGTCGCCGGTGAGGGTCATGAACGGCAGGCCACGCATGACGGCTTCGGTGTGCCGGAGGGCCTGCCGGGTCATCGGGCCGAGCACGTCGCCGTTGCCGAGAGCGAGGCACTCCCCGACCGCGAACCCGACGTAGGCGCCGACGACGCGGTGCCAGGCGAACAGCCCCGAGGGTGTCCCGGCGTCCTGGAACTTGCCCAGCGTCCACGGCCTCGGTTCGGGCTGCCCGGTGTTGTCGTAGTGGTTGATCAGGCCCGCCCCGGGGAGGTCGGCAGGCCACTCGACCGGCCGGCCGTCGTGGCGCAGCCGCAGGTTGCGCACCCACAGGGCGTACGCGCGTGCGTAGCGCTCGCATTCGTCGGCGCTGAGCTCGTACCCGTTCTTCCTGGCCCAGCCGCCGACCGCGCGGAGCCGCTGCGGAACGAGGTCGCCGAGCCCGGACTCGGCAGCCAGCTCCGCGATCCGTGGGGAAACCTCGGGCGCGACCTCGTCGACATACCGGCCCGGGTTCTGCTCGGCCCCGTCGATCTCCGCCGCCAGGTCGACGCCCACGGACAGGACGTGCCCGGGGTCGAGGTCCAGCCGGGTTTCCCCCGCGTCGGGCCGCAGCAGGTCGCGGGGCCGGATCCGGCGCCACCGGTGCACACCGGCCGGGACCGTGCCCGTCGCGGTGTAGGCGGGGACGACGATCTGGCCGTCCCGCGTGCGGTTGCGGACGGGCTCGCCGTCCGCACCGAGCGGAACCAGGACCTCGCAGTCCAGCAACAGCCTGCGCATGGTCGGCCCGTCGATCCAGCCGACGCGGTGCATGCCCAGCAGCCTCGCCGCCGGGGTGGTGGCTTTCGGGCTGCCGAACCACTCCGGGCCGGGCCGGTGCGCGGGGTTCTCCCGGACGTTGCCGGTCGGCTGCTCGCGCTCGTCGACCTCGATCCACCGCACGATCGCCGGCTCCGGGGTGCCGAGCCCGGGGAACTCGTTGCGCCGGAACTCGGGGTCCGGCACGGCCTTCCAGTCGGTGAAGCGCTGAGCCGTCACGGCCGGATCGCCGGATAGCGCCGAAGCCATCGCTGTCCTTCCTCCCCCTCCGGGATCCCCTCGAACCGGCGGGCGACGTCCGTGACGACCCGCTCGATCAGCGGTTTGAGTTCGAGCTGGTCCACCCACTTCTGCGGCAGGCCGGGCACGCCGTTGCGCGCGCCGGCCAGCGCGCCGGCGATCGCCCCGGTCAGCGCGCCGCGCCCGGAGTGGTTCACCGCGCGCAGCAGGGCGACCTCGGGGTTGTTCTCGAACCCGCTCACCGCGGCGAGCGCGCGCCCGAGGACGGACGCCGTGTCGTGGCCGTCACCGATCTCCTCGGGCTCGGGCAGGTGGTACAGGCCCTGTTCCGGGATGGCGATCAGGGACCGCGCGGCCAGCTCGCGCACGGCGTCCCACCGCGGTCCGTCCCGGTCCTGCAGCACCGCACCGGCCGACACCCACAACGCGGGGCTGAACTCCCGCTCCAGTGATCGTTCGAACAGCAGGCCGAGGAACACGGCGAAGGTCACGTCGGTATCGTCCGATTCCGGCAGGGCCGAGAAGGAGCGGACCGCCGCCTCGGACGCGCCGAACGGCACCTCGCCCCGGCCACCGACGGTGAGCACACCGGGCAGCGCGCCGAGCAGGACCGCCGGGCCGGAGTGGAGATCGGCCGGGTCCGGATCGCGGACGGCGTGCAGCTCGGCCAGGTGCGGCAGCCACCCTTCGATGTCCGGCACCGCCTCGCCCTGGGTGTGCAGCCACCGGGTGGTCGCCTCGTGCGCCGCACCGCCGCGCAGGACGGCCTCGGTGAGGAACAGCAGGCGCTGGGTGAGCGGGCCGACCGGACCGGGCTCGGTCCCGTCCGCCGAGTTGCCCAGCGCTTCCCCGAGCGCGAAGCCGACGTACGCGCCGAGGATGCGTTGCCAGCTGAAGTTGGTGTCCTGGCCGACGTCGGCGAACTTGCCGAACGAGTCCACCCGCAACACCGGTTCGCCGTTGTCGTCGTACCCGCGGGCCAGGCCGAACGCGGCGAGGTCGTACGGCGGTCGCGGCGGCAGCGCCATGCCCATGCGCCGGACCCAGGACCGTCCGGCGACCACCCGGTAGCACTCGTCCGCGGTGAGCTCGAAACCGTGGGCGCGGGCGCTGTCCCCCGCGTCGACCGGCAGGTCCACCGGCTCGGGCAGCCCGATCCGCGCCGCGGTGTCGGCGGCCCAGCGCGTCAGGTCCGCCGAGGCCTCCACGCATTCGCCGGTGACCTCGATCTTGTCGCTGTACCGGGGGAACTCGGCGTTCGCCGCGCGGATCTCCTCGGTGGTGACCTCGACCGGGAGCTGCCACGGGCCGTGGATGACCAGGTCGGCTTCCGGCACGTGGGACAGCAGGGTCACCGGGTCCAGCCAGAACCACTCCCGGCTGCCCGGCGGGAAGAAGCGGGTCGACGTCCACAGCTCCACCGTGCGACGACCGTCCTTGGTGGACTGGTGGCGCACCCGGCCGTCGGACAGCGGCACCAGCACGCTCTCCTCGAGCAGGCCGATGACGAACTTCCGCTGGTCCAGCCAGCCGATGTGGCGGAACTCGACGAGGTGGTCGAGCGTGGTCCACGGCATCGGGTAGCCACGCCGGCTCGGCCCCGTCCGGTACTCGGGGTTCGGGCGGAACTCGCCGGTGTCCGTGCCGTCCGGCAGGTGGCGCTGCCAGCCCGTGATCGCGGCGAGCGGCACGCCGAGGCGACCGAGGCCGGAGGCGGCGTACTCGGGGTCGATGACCTCGGCCCAGTGGTCGCGGCCCGGGTACTGGGCGGGGATGCTGAAGCCGTCGCTGATGGGCGACGCGTGGCGCAGGTCGCCCTCCGGGTCGCGGACGATCAGCGCGGGTGGCGGGATGATCTGCTCGCCGAGGTCGCCGCCGTCGAGGTAGGCGGTGGAGTTGTAGGGGACGTACCAGCCTTCCGGGCGCCGCACGAGGTTCGCCTGGTCGGCACGCAGGCCGGCGCCGGGGTGGACCTCGCGCAGCCACTCCTCGACCTTCGCGACCGCTTCTGCCGCTTCCACTACTCGATCCTTTCCAGGCTTGCGTCCGCCACGTGCTCGCTCAGCGGTTTCGGCAGGACGTACGCGACACCGCCACCGGGCAGGTTCGCCCAGGGGATCGCGATGCCGGTCACGACCGCGAGGCTGCGCCGGAGCCGGTAGCGCCGCTCCTCGCGGTCCCGCTCGATGGGCAGCGAGGTCGCGGGGAAACGGGTTTCGTCGTGGTGGACCAGGTTGCCGGTCTCGTCGCCGAAGCGCTGCACGACCGTGGCCGCGGGCAGCCGGATCAGGCGTTTGTTGCGCAGCAGGGTCAGCGGCGGCTCGCCCTCGGCGGGCTGGATCGGCCAGTCCGCGAGCTCGGCGGAGGTTTCCAGCGGGGTCTCGGCGCCGCCCGTGGTCCGCGCGGGGTGCAGCAGCAGGGCGCCGAGCAGGTGCTGCGCCGCGTCCTCGGCGCGTTCGAAGTACTGCGGGCGCACCGGCGCCCCACCGGCGTAGCGCGCGACTTCCCAGCCGCGATCGGTCGGGTTGAGGCACCACGCGCCGTCGGCTCGCGACGCCAGCCGGTAGGCCGCGGGCCAGATGCCGTGCTCGGCCAGCCGCTGCGCCAGCACCACCAGCAACGCCGGGTCCTCCAGCGCCGGATCGGTGCGGGTCTCCAGTTCAGCCGCGATGTCGCCGGTGGTCGGCAGCGCCTCGCCCGGATCGGCCTTCGGACGGGACCGGCCGAGCAGGTCGGCCGCCGCGGTGCGCCGGGTCAGCTTGTCGACATAGGGCGGCTGGAAGTCCTGGTCCCGGATGTGCGCGAGGAAGTCCGGCTCCGGTGGCGTGCCGTACTTGCGCAGGTAGTGCGGGACCGACGCGTGCCAGATCCAGGAGCCGTCGGTGTGGTAGCTCTCCGGCACGTCGGACTCGGTGCCGCCGCTGAAGATGTCCGGGCCCAGCCCGCTGCCGACCAGCACCGCGGGCTGGCGTTCGAGATACCGCAGGAGCGCCGGCACCTCGTTCTCGGGCACCGGCGGACGCCCCATGACGGGCGCGGCGCCGTCCTCGTAGGTGTCGACCACGCGGGCGTGCCGGAACTTGACGCCGAGCGGCAGGCCGGCCGCGCGGCGCCACCAGTCCGGCAGGTGCTCCGGATCCCGGGGAAACGCTTTCAACTCGGCTTCCAGCGCGGCGGGCAGGTCGTCCGGGGGCGTCCGCCACCACGGTTGGCTCGTGGTGCTGACGTCGAGGTCGAACTCACCGGACGGGTGCAGCGCGTATCGGGCCTGCAGCCAGGCCCCGACACCCGGCTCGTACATGGCCTCCCGTAGTTCGGCGAACACCTCGGCCAGCTCGGCCGACGCCGGGAAGGTCCGGCCGGAGCCGCGCGTGAACGCGATCGGCTCCAGCTCGGCGTGGTCACCGACCTGGCGGAAGTTCAGCTCGATCCGTTCCCACCCGGACGGCGCGTCGGCCCTGGCGAGCGTGCCGATGCGCACGAGCAACGGACGGTGCGGCTCCATGATCGCCGTCGCCTCCCTGCCCATCTCCGTAGTGCCGCTCACTGTAACCAGCTCACGCGAGGATGGAGGTGCACGGGAAACCAGCGGGCTGCGCCTCCCACATGCCGAACGTGCGCCGCTGCACCGACTCGATGAAAGACTCCTCCTGGGCGGTGAGCGCCCGGCCCTCTTCCTTGGCCTGCTTGCGCATCCCGTCGACCGTGGCGTAGAGCGCGAACAACGGTCCCTCGCCGCGGAGGTAGAAGGCGCGCTCCCGTTCGGTCTCCGCGATGAACTCCGCCTCGGTCAGCGAGCGGAAGTTCGACGGCAGCTCGTCCTGCAGGACCTTCTCCAGGTGCGTGCTGTTCTCCTCGAACTGGCCGGTGCGGACGTTGAGCAGGAAGCCGGTGAGGTTGCCGTCGCCGTCCCGGTCGACCCTGTAGGTCTTGTTGAAGCACTTGAAGTACTGCGGGGTCGGGACCTCGACGGCTTCCTCCACCAGGGGTTGCTGGGGTCCGTCGAGCTTGCGGTGCCTGCCGCCCCGGGCGGTGCCGCCCGCGGCGCCCGGCCCGGCCATGCCCGGCATCGGGGGCATCATGCTGACCGCGCCGACCGTGCCGTCCGAGGTGCGCACCTGCATGTCCAGTCCGCCGCCCTGGGCGAGCCGGTCCTCGGTGGCGAGGACCTCCATGCCGGGGGTGCCGGCGAGCTGGGCGGCCGCGCGGTAAGCGTCGTCCGCGCTGCCGACCTGCATCCCCGCGGACGCGAGGCCGGACAGGCGGGAGGCGTCGCCGTCGAACCCGGCGAGGTTCCGCTGGAGCTCGTCCCAGCCGGGTGAGGTCGCGGGGAGGGCGGTGCCCCCGACCGCGTTCGCGATGCCGCCCAGCGCGGAGTCCAGCTCCCGCCGTGCGGCGGCGGCGCGTTCCAGCTGGTCGCGCAGGTAGGCGTCCGTGTAGGCGGGGTCGCTCGCGCGCGAGGGGTCGAACCCGGGCAGCAGCTGGTCACCGATGCCGCCGGGCGGGAAGCCTCCGCCTGCCGGGGGGAAGCCGGGCTGCTGGGGCCGCTCGGGCGGCGGCTGGTGCTCGGCCGGTGGCCGGAAGTCCGCCTCGACGTGGTCCGGGAACTTCGGCATCGGCAGCCGCTCGTCCCAGGCTTCCTCGACCACCGGGATCGCGTCCGGGTAGGTGATCAGGTTGACCAGGATGCCCAGATTGGTGAGGAGCAGGCGCCGGAAGCCCGGGTTGTTGTCGACGGCGTCTCGGAGCTCGGGGTGCTCGTCCAGCAGCCGCTGGAACGCGTCGTCGACGCGCATGGTCTGCCCGTTGACGACGACGGTGTCCTCGCCGGGGCGGAGATCGTCCGCGCCGCGGTCCGCGGTGTCGTCCGCGGCCCGGTGGTCGTCTGGGTTCTCGTCCCGTGGCCCGGGTTCGTCCGGATCCGCGGGGGTTTCGTCACGGGAGGTCGGCGCCTCGGCGGTGTCATCCCGGGGCACCGGCTCGTTCGAGGTGACGTCGCGTGGCTCGGCGGTTTCGTCCCGGGGAGCCGGTGCTTCGGGAGCGTCGTCGTGCCGTGCGTCCGGGAGGGTGTCGCGTGCCTGCGGGGTTTCGTCCCGGGGAGCTGGTGCCTGCGGGGTGTCGTCCTGTCGGCTTGCGGCGTCGGGAGCGGTGTCGCGTGCCTGGGGCGCTTCGTCCCGGGGAGCCGGTGCTTCGGGAGCGTCGTCCTGCCGTGCGTCCGGGAGGGTGTCCCGTGCCTCCGGGATCCCATCCCGAAGCGCGTCGCGGCGGTCATTCCGCGGCTCCGGTTCGCGCGGCGTGTCGTCGCGCGGCGACTGCTCTTCGGGACTCTCGTCCCGGCGAGTCGTCTCGTCCCGCGGTGCCGCTTCCTCCGGCGTCCCGTCTCGGTCGGCCGGCGCGTCCGCCTGCGATGCCTGGTCGCGCTGGAGCTCCAGGGTGTCGTGTCCGTCCGGCGTTCCGCCGTCGTGGACGGGCGGTTCGACCGGCATGAACGGCCCCAGGGTGATCGGGGTCGTCGGCGTGGCCGAGCCGTGCTGCAACGGCGTCATCGGAGTGTCCTGCAGCTGCGGGATCTGCTGGACCGGTGTGTCCGGGACCTGCGGAGTCTGCTGGACCGGCGTGTCCGGGACCTGCGGGATTTGCTGGACCGGCGTGTCCGGGACCTGCGGGTTCGGCGCCTGGGTGTTCGGCGCCTGCAGGTTGACCGTCTGCGGAGCGGGCCCCGGGGTGTTCGGGGCCTGCAGGTTGAGGGTCTGCGGGCCGGGCGCGTTCGGAGCCTGCTGCGTGCCGTAAGGCAGCGCGAACTGCGGGTTCGCCGCCAGCCCGTTGCTGGTGGCGAGCGACCCGAACGGCAGGAGGCTGACGCTCGTCGGGTTGGTCGGAAGCCTCATCAACCCGCCGTTCTGCGGGTCTATGAACACGACGCCTTCCGGCGTGTTGACGGCGAGGGCGACGTGCGCCTGGTGCGAACCGTCGGGCTGCTGGTACGACACGTAAATCACGTTGTGCGAGCCGTGCGGCATGTTCGCCACGCGCGCGATCGCATTGTCGTAGCTGCCCACACCGTGCACCCACTTGGCGCCGAGCTGGTCCTCCAGCCACTTCATGCGGTCGAAGGCCGCGAGGTCCTTGGGCAGGACCGGATCGGCCTGCGCGTCGATCCCGATCAGCCGCTGCGCGTACGCCACGACGCACCGAGTGCAGTTGTGCCAGTAGCCCATGTCCACGGCGTTCGGCAGGACGCGGTTCGGGTTGACGTTCGGCAGCTCCGGGTGCCGCGCCGCGACGTAGGCGCGTTCGTTGGGGCCGACAGTGCCCGCGTGGATGGCGGGCAGCTGGTGGAGCGGTGTCGCGCCGGCCATGTTCGACCAGGGCGCCGGCTGGTTCTGCAACAGCGGCACGCCCTGCTGCACCAGTGGGCCGGGTCGCGACTGGACCGGCGCTTGCTGCTGGTACGGGTTGTGCACGGGCGCCTGCTGAGGCGGCCCGAACTGCCCCTGCTGCTGGTAGGGGTTGTGGACGGGCTGCTGGTGCTGGCCCTGCTGCTGGTAGGGGTCGTGGACCGGCTGCTGGTGCTGCCCCTGCTGGTACGGGTTGTGCACGGGCGCCTGCTGAGGCGGCCCGAACTGCCCTTGCTGCTGGTGAACCGGCGCGGGACGGGTTTGGTTCGGCTGCGTCGGCGCGGGCTGCTGGTACGGGTTGTGCACCGGCGTGTGCTGGGGCGGTCCGAACTGCCCTTGCTGCTGGTAGGGGTTGTGGACCGGCTGCTGGTGCTGCCCCTGCTGCTGGTACGGGTTGTGGACAGGCGCCTGCTGAGGCGGCCCGAACTGCCCCTGCTGCTGGTACGGCCCGCCCTGGTGCGGCGGCGGCTGCTGGTGCGGGTGCGAACCCGGCGCCTCGTCCGGGCGGACCGGCGTCGCCGAGCCGGGCTGCGCCGGAACGCCGTCCAGGCGGTTCCGCAGAGCGTCGCCCGCGGCGGGGTTCCAAACCGGATCGGTGCGTTCGGGACCTGTGCCGAGCAGCTCGCTGATCCGGCTGACCGGCGGCTCCGGCGTGGTGGACGGGGCCGGTTCGCTCTTGCTGGACAACGGCGTGCCGTCGCCGGTGTGCGTCTGCATCAGGTGCACACCGGACGGGTTCGGCGGCAGGTCGGCGAGCCGGCTCGTCATCGGGTCGACCAGCGCCACCCCGTGTTCGGTGTTGACCACGCTGAACGCGCGCTGACCGTCCGGCGTGTCGACCGACAACACGGCCCGCGAACCGACCGGCTGCCCGGCCATCTCGCGCACCACGCTGTTGTAGTCCGGCAGCTGGTGGAACTCGCCACCGAGCTGCCTGGCGAGGAAGTCCCTGCCGCGCGGGTCGTCCGGTCTGCCCGGCTGCGCCTCGGCCTGGATGCCTTCCATGCGCAGCTCGAACGCGAGCACGGATTCGGCCGAGTTGGTCCGGTAGGCCTCCGGCATCGCGTCGGCGTAGTAGCCGCGGGTGTTGACGTCCGCGATCTCCGGCAGGTGCTCGCGGAGGAAGCGGACCTCTTGGTGGGCGTTGCGGGTGAGCGGCGTGGGGCCGGTGGCCTGGGCACGCGGGTCGACGGGATCCGTGCTCCGCGCGTGGATGGCCGGCTCACCGACGACGTCGGAGGACCGGCGGATGTCACCCCAGCCGTTCGCCGGTTCACCGATCTTCGGCGGTTTCGGGGCTTCCTGTGGGGGCTTCGACGTGGTGTCCGAGTCGGACTTCGCCGGGACATCGGCCGCCGCGGCTTCACCGCCGAAGGCGCGCGCGAACTCGCGCTGGGACGCGGCGTGGATCTCCGCTGCCTGGACGTCCGCCACCTCGCGGTTGCGGTCCATCTGCTGCTTGGCGGCGTCGGGCGGGAGGTAACGCGGGTCGTCGGGGGTGATCTCCTCGAGCCGGATCACCCACTTCTTGCCGCCGTGCGGGGTCTCGATCTCGATCTTCTCTTTGACGACCAGCTGGGTGCCCGGCTTGTACAGGACCTCGTGTTCCGCCTTGTTCGAGGCCAGGGACTCGATGTATCGACCGGTCTTGCCCTCGATGATCATCTCGACGTCGCCGGGCCACATGGCCGCGCCCATGTCGGAACGGCTCGAGCTGAGGAACTGCGACTCGACCACGACCGCGTCGACTTCGTACCGGCTGGCCACGATGGCGGCCGCCTCGCCGCGCACGTTGACCCGGCGCACCGTCTCGCCCTCGTACCGCGGCATCTCGTTCAGGCCGGACACGAGCGCGCGGACCATCGGCATGACGTCGTCGAGGTTCCGCCCGGTGCGCAGTGCGTCGTTGATGACGTCGAAGACGGCGCTCGAGGTGTAGCTGTGCACGGCGTAGGCGCCGTTGTCGGTCATGTGGCGCAGAGCCGCGTCCAGGTCGCGCATCTGCAGCGCTTCGAGGAACTCGTGCTCGTGGGTGAGCCTGCCGGTGCGCTCGTCGACGATGCCGCTGGCGAGCTGGTCCTCGCCGAGGGCGTCGAAGTCGGCGCGGTCGTGTGTGCGGAAGTCCAGGTCCGCGATGTACGGCTCGTCGACGACCGGCCGGTCGCGCTCCGGCACCGCGTCCTCGCGGGTCGGGGTGGCGGTGTCCTCCGGGGGATCGAACGGGGTGCGCTCGGCGGCGGGCGCCTCGTCGCGCGCAGGGGTGGCCGTGTCCTCCGCGGGGTCGAACGGGTTTCGTTCGGCGGGTGCCTGGTCGCGCGTGGGGGCGGCGGTGTCATCGGCGGAGTCGAACGGGTTTCGTTCCGAGGGTGCCTGGTCGCGCCGTGGGGTGGCCGTGTCCTCCGCGGGGTCGAACGGGGTGCGTTCGGGGGTGGGTGCTTCATCGCGGCGTGGCGTCGCGGTGTCTTCGGCGGGGTCCAACGGGCTGCGCTCGGCCGCGGGTGCCTCCTGGCGAGGAGTTGCGGTGTCCTGCGGCGGGTCGAACGGCGTCCGCTCGGCGGCGGGCGCGTCCTCGCGCGGAGGGGTGACGGTGTCCTGCGCCGGGTCGAAGGGGGTGCGTTCGGCGGCAGGCGTCTCCTCGCGGCGCGGGGTTGCGGTTTCCTCGGCCGTGGGCTGCGCCGCGGTCTCGCGCGTCGGCACGGGCGTGTCGCGCGAGATGGGCGTCTCGGCCGGCGGGCCCGCCTGCGGGAGCGGCGCCGGCTGTTCGGGCGGGGTGGCCAGCATCCAGCGCGGATCCGTGGGCGCGCCAGGCCGCCCGCCCTGCGACTGCTGGCCGTATCCACCCTGCGGAGTCTGCTGTGGCGGACCGTACGGCTGCCCGCCCTGCGGCGAGCGCGGTTGCTGCGACGGCGGCCCGTAAGTCGGTGGCTGCTGCGAGGGCGGGCCGTACCCACCCTGAGGCGGCCGGGGCGGACCACCGTTCGGCGGCGTGCCCATCGGGCGCTGGGGTGCCGTGTTGCCGTACCCACTCTGCGGCTGACCCCGGAACGGCGCGCCCTGAGAGGGACCGCCCTGGGGCGGCTGTCCCTGAACCGGCGGCCGGACCTGCCCGCCTTGCGGGGCGCCGCCCTGAGGTGACTGCCCTTGGAACGGACCGCCCTGAACGGGACCGCCCTGAACCGGACGGCCTTGAACCGGGCCACCCTGCATCGGTGCACCCTGTGCAGGGCCGCCCTGGACTGGGCCGCCTTGAACCGGGCCGCCTTGGGCAGGGCCGCCTTGGGCAGGGCCGCCTTGGGCAGGGCCGCCCTGCATCGGCGCACCCTGGACGGGACCGCCTTGCACGGGCGTGCCGTGGGGCGGCCTGCCCTGCGGCGGTTGGCCTTGGAGTGGAGCGCCTTGGGGTGGCCTGCCCTGCACCGGGCCGCCCTGGCCTTGGAATGGTGCGCCTTGGGCGAATCCCTGCGGGGGCCTGCCCTGAGGTGGCTGCCCCTGGAACGGGCCGCCCTGCGCCGGGCCACCTTGAACCGGACCGCCCTGCATGGGGCCGCCTTGCGCCGGGCCACCTTGCGCCGGGCCGCTCTGGGGCGGCTGTCCCTGGAACGGCGCGCCTTGTGCGGGGGCGCCCTGAGGTGGCCGCCCCTGGAACGGTGCGCCCTGGGCGAAGCCTTGGGGCGGCCTGCCCTGCACCGGAGGGCCGGCCTGCGGAGCACGCGGCGGCTGAGCACCCTGGCCGTAGCCCTGAGGTGCGCCGCCCGGGTAACCCTGCATCGGCGCGGCGGGAGGCATCTGCGGCGGCGGCTGCTGTCCCCGGTCGCCGTGCTGGGGCGACGAAGGTGCGCCTCCGGTAGGGCCGAAGCCACCGGGTGTGTAACCGGCGGCTGCCACGCCGTCCGGGTTCGTCGACGGGTCGTTGGGCGGGAACCCGCTGCCCGGCTGGGCCGGACCCGCACCGGCCAGGGCGGGCACCCGGTCCGCACCGGTGGCCGGGGCGCCGTCCGAAGTCCCGGACGTGCCGCGGGACGAGGTACCCCCCGTGTTGGCGGAACCCGCGGAGGAGCTGCCGGACGAGGAGCCCGCCGAAGCACTGCCGGAGCCTGCGGCGGAGCCGCTGGACGAGCCGGCTGCGGAGCCGGCGGACGAACCAGCAGAAGAACCGCTGGCAGAACCAGCGGAAGAACCGCCCGCGGAGCTGCCGGCCGAGCCCGCGGAGGAGCTGCCCGCCGAACCCGCCGAGCCACCTGCCGACGAACCGCCTGCCGACGAACCGCCGGATGACGAGCCACCTGCGGACGAACCGCCGGATGACGAGCCACCTGCGGACGAACCGCCGGACGACGAACTGCCTGCGGACGAACCCGCGGAGGAACCGCCGGACGAACCGCCGGACGAACCGCCGGACGAACCGCCGGACGAACCGCCCGAAGTACCTGCCGTCGAACCCCCGCCGGCCTGGCTGGGGGCGCCGCCCACTGGTGCGCCGCCGACCGGGGCTGCCGGTGCGGCGGTCGACGCCGCCGGGGCCTGGCCGCCCTGGTGGGCGGCACCGCCGTCCGAAGTGGACCGTGGGGGTTCAGCCGTCGTGGCGGGGCGATCCGCCACCACCGCCGACTGGCCGCTCACCCGGTCGTTCGCGATCGCGTTCGACACCGACCCGGACGAGCTGCCCGACGAGGCCATCGCCGGCTCACGCGCGGCCGGCGCAGACGACGAACCGCTCGAATCGGAGCGCGACGAACCACCGGAATCCGAACGGGACGAGCCACCCGAGTCCGAAGACGACGACGAACCACCCGAGTCCGACGAGCCGGAATCCACCGGCGAACCGTCGACCTTGATGTTGCCCGCCCGCACGTCGGCGTTGAAGCTCTTGATCTCGTTGATCTGGTCCTTGGCGCCACCGGTCGCGCGGTCCACGGCCCCCGCGGACGCGCCCATCGCCAGGTCCTGCATCTTCAGGTTGCCGAGGTCGCCGGTCAGCGCGGCCTGCCCGACCGTCGTGGCCACGCCTTCGACGGCCCCGCGCACGCCCTCCCGCACGGCGCGGTCCGCGATCTGCCCGGCGACGCTGTCCTGCAGCCCCTTGGTCGCGCCCTTCGGGATCGCGTGCCCGGCCGCCCCGGCGACACCGCCGGCCACACCGCTGGCCAGCGCACCGGCGGTCTTGTCGAAGTCCCAGCTCTTGCGGTCGCCCTTGGCCATCTGCAGCGCCTGGATGCCGCCGTCCAGCGCCAGGTTCATCGCGACGTTCATCGCGATCTCCTTGGCCAGCCGCTTCAGCAACTGCATCGCGACCTTGCGAAAGCCCTCCTGCAGCATCTTCTGCACGAGCTGCCGGAAGACCATCTGCACGGTCATCCGCGTGGCCATCTGCGCGGGCACGATGCCCGCCGTCGACCCGCCGAACGTCACCACGGCGGCCGCGATCATCGCCGCGATCTGGATCGCCAGGATGATCAGCGACGCGATGATCATGTACTTCGTGTACTCGACGTCGAGCGCCGTCGCGTCCGCCGACTGCGCCAGCGCCTCGCACGCCTTGGTCAGGTTCGTGAAGTAGGCCTCGTCACCGGTGACGAACTTGTCCCACATCTTCTGGAACTCGACCGCGGGCTGACCGGTCCAGGTGCTCAGCACCTCCGACGCGGCCCCGTTCGCCTTGTCGACGATCGGCCCCAGCGCGTCCCGTGCGGCCAGCCACGCGTCCCGGACCTCGCGCAGCTTGTCCTCGTCGCCCTCCGGCCAGTGCTCGCCGACGACGATGGGCAGCAGCCACTTGACGTCCTCGGGGAACTCCATCCCCATGGTCAGACCTGACCTGTGTTCTTGATGACCTTCTCGGCGTCCTTGTGCGTGCCCTCGGTCGCGTCCGCGGCGTCCTTCACGGCCTTCGCCACGTCCTTCAGCGCCTGGTCGAGGCTCCCGAAGGCCTCGGTGCAGTTCTTCGCGGCCGGTTCGTAGTCCTTGGCGAACGCCTGGCCGGACTCGTCGTTGCCCCAGCAGGCGCCCTGCGCCTCGAGCGCGGCCTTGAGCGCCGCGCCGGCGGCCTTCAGGTCGTCACCCGCCGGCCGGAACTTCCCCGCGCCGGACCGGACCGTGTCCGGGTCCATGTCATGGCCGGTACCGGGTCCGGTCATCGGTCACCCCGCGTCATCCAGGTGTCGGGCATTTCGTCGTCGTCGTTGCTCGGACGCGGGCGGCGCGCCGCCGGTTTCGGTGCCGGCGCAGAAATCGGCGCGTCCCGGCGCATGATCGTCTGCGACTCCGGGTCCTCGGCGGGGCGCGGCTCCGGTTCCGGCTCGGGTTCGAGGAAGTCCGGGATGTCCGGCATCAGGCCGGCCAGCGACGGCGCGCCCTCGATGAACTCGGACAGGTCGGGCAGGTCCGCGGTCAGCGGCCGGAACAACTCGGCCTGCTGCTGCTTGACCTGCAGCATCCCGCGGCGCACCAGGTCGCTGATCGTGCGCGCCAGCGCCTCCGGGCGGGTGCGGTCGAACGTCGTCGGAGCGAGCTTGAGGTCGGCCAGCGTGCCCTGCGCGTCGATGGTGACCTTGACCAGGCCGTCCGGCGAGGACAGTTCCGCGGTGAGGGCGGACGCGGCCTCCTGCGCCTCCCTCAGCTGCGCCGTCTGCTGGTGGAACTTGTCCATCAACTGGTCGACGGTCTCACGCATCGCCGCGTTGCGGGCTTCCTTCTGCGCGCGGTCGTCCCCCGGGGTGCTCACGCGGGCCACTCTAGTGGGCCGCGTTCCGCCGGTCGGCGTAATCGGGAAAATTCCGTCACTCGGTGCGGGCGCGCCGCGCGATCACCAGGTACCCGGCCGCGCCGAGCAGGTACAGCGCGGTGGCGACGAGCAGCAGCGACACGGACCGCCCGGTCAACGGCACGACCGTCGCGGCGAGGGAGACCGCGATCACCTGCGTGATGTTGAACAGCGTGTCGTACAGGGAGAACACCCGGCCGCGGGCCTCGTCGCGCACGTCGTGCTGGATCGAGGAGTCCACGCACAGCTTGACGACCTGGCCTGCGGCGGTGATGACGAACGACGCGACCAGCACGGTCGGCAGCTGCATCGGCAGGCCGAGCCCGGCCTGCGCGACCGCGGCGACCACCAGCGCGCCGGGGATCGCGCGGCGGCGGCCGAGCCTGCGCACCAGCCGCGGCGTGAGGAAGCCGGCGAACAGGATCCCGGCGCCCGCCATCGCGGCGAGCTGCCCCAGTCCGGGCAGCCCGGCCTTGAGCAGCCCCTGGTCGGTGAAGCTGAACCGCAGCAGCAGCACCGTGATCAGCAGCGAAATGCCGTAGGACGCCCGGTGCGCGAGCAGCGCGACGAACCCGGCGACGACGCTGGGCGCGCCCAGCGCGGCCTTGGCCCCGTCGACCAAGCCGCGGGCCACGGCAAGGAACGCATCACTGGGCTCGTCGACCGAATCCGGTCCCAGCGCGCCACGGGCGAACCGGCGGGCGATCGCGGCCGAGACCACAGTGCCGAGCATCGCGACGGCCGTCGTCCAGCCGGAACCGGTGTTCCCGGCGCCGATCAACGACCGCAACCCGATGGCGACCCCGCCGCCGAGCACCGCGACCAGCGAGCCGAGCGTGGTCGCCACCGCGTTGGCCGTGACCAGGGTGCCCGCTGGCACGACGTGCGGCAGCGACGCGGACAGACCGGACCCGACGAACCGCGAGATGCCCTCCACGATCAGCGCGAGCACGAACAGTTCCAGCCCGGCGAACCCGAGCCCGACCGAGACCGCGGTCGCGACGATCGCCGTGCCGCGCAGCAGGTTGGCCACGATCAGCACGCGCCGCCGGTCCCAGCGGTCCAGCAGAGCGCCCGCGAACGGCCCGATGAACGAGTACGGCAGCAGCAGGACGGCGAACCCGCCCGCGATGGTCAGCGGGTCGGCGCCGCGCTCGGGGTTGAACAGCACCGCCCCGGCCAGCCCGGCCCGGAACATGCCGTCGGAGAACTGGGCGGCGAAGCGGGTGAACAGAAGCGTGCGGAAGCCCGCCATCGCGAAGAACGCGCGCGGTGACACCTTCTCGACGGGATGTGCACTCGCTGTCACGGCTCACCAGCTTACGGTGCCGGGCGCGCCGGAAGGAGGGGAAGATTTCGAGGGCCGGCGCACTTGGTCGCCTCTCGGCGGCATTGCGCAGTGTGGCTCCTGCCGAACGGTATTCCACAAAGGCTTTTCTTCAGTGAGCCCGGGGGACACGGAGTGCGCCGGCCACCCAGTCCAACGGGTGGGGGCCGCGCCTTGTTCCCGGCCGTGCGGCCCTGTTTTCCGGGAGTGGGATCATGGGTGCGTGCCAGCGGACGCCGAGGTTGAACCGGGATCGCTCCTGGTCGCCGCTCCTACGATGTTCGATCCCAACTTCCGCCGCACGGTGGTGTTCATCATCGACCACCGGGAGGAGGGAACGCTCGGGGTCGTCCTGAACCGCCCGAGCGACGTGCCGGTCGACGACGTGCTGCCCAGCTGGGGACGGCACGTGGTGGAGCCGCAGTCGGTGTTCGTCGGCGGCCCGGTGGAGAAGAAGACCGCGTTGTGCCTGGCCGCGCTGCGTGCCGGGGAGACCGCGTCGGGCGTGCCGGGGCTGATCGGCGTGCGTGGTCCGGTGGCGCTGGTCGACCTGGACGCCGATCCGGACGCGCTGGTGCCGAAGGTGCGTGGCCTGCGCGTGTTCGCGGGTTACGCGGGCTGGGACTCCGGTCAGCTGGACGGCGAGATCGACCGCGGTGACTGGCTCATCGTCCCGGCGCTGCCCAGCGACGTGCTGGCCACGCCGGAGCGGGACCTGTGGGGCCAGGTCCTGCGCCGCCAGGGTGTGCCGACGGCGTTGCTGGCCACCCACCCGGGCGACTTGCAGCGAAACTAGGCGCGCTGCACGGCACACCCGCCGCAAGCGCAACCGGAGCACCCGGCCGGCGCGGCGGGAGCCGGCGGCGGCACGGCGGCCGCGGCCCGGTTGCCCAGCACGCCACCACCGGCGACGAGCGCGAACATGCCGACCAGGCCGATCGCGGTCGCGGTCAGGACACCCGCGGTGCCCGGCATGAGCAGGCCGGCGATCCCGGCCACGATCCCGATCACCCCGGCGACCATGGTGGGCAGCCCGGCGACGCGGTTCGCGACGCGGAACGCCTCGTCGGAGCGCAGGGTGGCGGCCGTGCGCACACCGGCGCCGCGGTCGCGCGGGAGTTTCTCCCGCCAGCCGAGCAGGCCTCCCCAGCCCACGACGACACCCAGCACGAGCGGAACCAGCGCGACTACGAACACGTCAACGAGCATAAGCGTGATGTTGGCGCTACCCGCTGGACACCCACGTGCGCTGTGCTGCACGCCATGCTGAAGCGACTCTCGGCCGGCGTGCTCGCCGGCTCTCTGCTCTTGACCGTCGCTCCCGCCGCACAGGCCGCTCCCGCGCCCGTGCGTTTCCTGGGGGAACAAATTATCTCGCACGCGCTGCCCGTCGGCGACTACACGATCGGGGAGTTGTCGAGCATCGACTACGACCCGCGCACCGGCGAGTACGTCTTCATCGCCGACGACACCTCCGAGGCGCCGGCCCGGTTCTTCACGGCGAAGGTCCCGGTGTCCGCCAAGGGGCTCGGACCGGTCACCTTCACCAGCGCGCAGCTGTTCCGGCAGCCGGACGGCGGCACCTACCCGGAGGACTCGGTCGACCCCGAGGAGATGCGGGTCGACCCGTGGACCGGCTCCTACTACTGGAGCCAGGAGGGCATCCGGTCGGACACCGCGCTGATCGACCCGTCGGTCCAGGTGGCCCGGCGCGACGGCGGCTACGTGCGCACCCTGCCGATTCCGGACAACGAGCGGATGCGCCCGGACTCCGGCCCGCGCCGCAACCTCGTGCTGGAAGGCCTCACCTTCGCCGCCGCGGGCACGCTCGTCGTCAGCTCGGTGGAGGGCCCGCTGCTGCAGGACGGCCCGGTCGCGACGCCCGAGCGGGGCGCGCTGTCCCGGATCACCGTGCAGGCCCGCACCGGTCCGGTCCTCGCGCAGTACGCCTACCCGCAGGAACCGGTCTTCGCCGACTCGAACCCGCCCGGCGGCACCACCGACACCGGCGTCTCGTCGATCCTCGCCGCCGATCCGCTGGACCCGTCGCGCTACCTCGTGATGGAGCGCTCCTACGTGTCCGGCGTCGGCAACAAGGTGCGGATCTACGAGGTCGACACGACCGGCGCGACGAACGTCCTGCACACCGCTTCCCTGGACGGCGCGAAGGTGCGGCCGGTGCGGAAGAAGCTGCTGCTCGACCTGGCCGACTACCCGCTGTCCAAGGTCGACAACCTGGAGGGCATGACCTGGGGACCGCGCCTGCCGAGCGGCGAGCGGACCCTGCTGCTGGTCAGCGACGACAACCTGTCGACCCGCCAGATCACGCAGGTCATCGCATTCGCGGTGCGCTGAGAGCCGGGCAGGCCGGGCCGCTTACCATGGTTGGGTGAGTGAAGCAATCGAGGAAACGCCCGGCCACCGGTACAACGCCGAGCTGGCCGGTCGGGTCGAGCTGCGCTGGCAGAACTACTGGGCCGATCACGGCACCTTCCACGCACCGAACCCGGCCGGCTCGCTGGCGACCGACTCCAGCGTTCCCTCGGACAAGCTCTTCGTGCAGGACATGTTCCCCTACCCGTCGGGGGCCGGTCTGCACGTCGGGCACCCGCTGGGCTTCATCGCGACGGACGTCTACGCCCGCTACCACCGGATGATCGGGCGCAACGTCCTGCACACCATGGGCTTCGACGCGTTCGGCCTGCCCGCCGAGCAGTACGCGGTGCAGACGGGGCAGCACCCGCGCACGACGACCGAGCAGAACATGGAGACCTACCTGCGGCAGATCCGCAGGCTGGGGCTTGGCCACGACGAGCGCCGCCGGATCGCGACGATCGATCCGGAGTACTACAAGTGGACCCAGTGGATCTTCCTGAAGATCTACAACTCCTGGTACGACGAGAAGCTGGGCAAGGCCCGCCCCATCGTCGAGCTGGAGGCCGAGTACGCGCAGGACAAGCGCCGCACGCCCGACGGGCGCGGCTGGTGCGAGCTGACCCGCGCCGAGCAGCTGAAGATCCTGGACGAGCACCGGCTGGCCTACATCTCCGAGGCGCCGGTGAACTGGTGCCCCGGCCTGGGCACGGTGCTGTCCAACGAGGAGGTCACGCCGGACGGCCGCAGCGAGCGCGGCAACTTCCCGGTGTTCCGCCGCAACCTTCGCCAGTGGATGATGCGCATCACCGCCTACGCCGACCGCTTGGTCGACGACCTGGACCGGCTGGAGTGGCCGGAGAAGGTCAAGTCGATGCAGCGCAACTGGATCGGCCGATCGCACGGCGCGCGCGTCACCTTCGCCGCCGGTGAGCACAAGATCGAGGTCTTCACCACCCGTCCGGACACGCTGTTCGGCGCCACCTACATGGTGCTGGCGCCCGAGCACCCGCTGGTCGACGAGCTGACCACCGCGCAGTGGCCGTCCGATGTGGACGAGCGGTGGACCGGCGGGGCCGCCACCCCGGCCGAGGCCGTCGCCGCCTACCGCCGCGCCGCGTCCCGGAAGTCCGAACTGGACCGCCAGGAGAGCAAGGACAAGACGGGCGTCTTCGTCGGCTCGTACGCGGTGAACCCGGTCAACGGCAAGGAGATCCCGGTCTTCATCGCCGACTACGTGCTGATGGGCTACGGCACCGGCGCGATCATGGCGGTGCCCGCGCAGGACCAGCGCGACTGGGACTTCGCGGAGAAGTTCGGCCTGGAGATCGTCCGCACGGTCCAGCCGAGCGAGGGCTTCGACGGCAAGGCGTTCACCGGCGACGGGGTCGCGATCAACAGTGGCTTCCTGGACGGGATGAACGTCGACGACGCCAAGAAGACGATCATCCAGTGGCTGGAGGAGAACGGCCACGGCGCCGGCACGGTGCAGTACAAGCTGCGCGACTGGCTGTTCTCGCGGCAGCGGTACTGGGGCGAGCCGTTCCCCATCGTGTACGACGAGGACGGCCAGGCGCACGCGATCCCGGAGCACATGCTGCCGGTCGAGCTGCCCGAGGTGGACGACTACTCGCCGCGCACCTTCGACCCGGAGGACGCCGACAGCGAGCCGTCGCCGCCGCTGTCCCGCGCGAGCGACTGGGTCGAGGTCGAGCTGGACCTCGGCGACGGCAAGAAGACCTACCGCCGCGACACCAACACGATGCCGAACTGGGCCGGTTCCTGCTGGTACCAGCTGCGCTACATCGACCCGGACAACGCCGAGCGGTTCGTCGACGCGGGCAACGAGCAGTACTGGATGGGCCCGCGCCCGGCCGAGCACGGCGTGAACGACCCGGGCGGTGTCGACCTGTACGTCGGCGGCGTCGAGCACGCGGTGCTGCACCTGCTGTACTCGCGGTTCTGGCAGAAGGTGCTGTTCGACCTGGGGTACGTCAGCGCCGAGGAGCCGTACCGGCGGCTGTTCAACCAGGGCTACATCCAGGCCTACGCCTACACCGACGAGCGCGGCTTCTACGTCCCGGCCGAGGAGGTCGAGGAGAAGGACGGCAAGTTCTTCCACCAGGGCAAGGAAGTCAAGCAAGAGTACGGGAAGATGGGCAAGAGCCTGAAGAACGTGGTCACGCCCGACCAGATGGCGGCGGACTACGGGGCCGACACCTTCCGGTTCTACGAGATGTCGATGGGCCCGCTGGCCGACTCCCGGCCGTGGGCGACCAAGGACGTCGTCGGCGCCCACCGGTTCCTGCAGCGGGTGTGGCGGCTGGTGGTCTCCGAGCAGACCGGTGAGCTGCGCGTGTCCGGCGCGGAGGCGACGGACGAGGACCGCCGGATCCTGCACAAGACCATCGCCGGGGTCCGCGACGACTACTCGGGCCTGCGGTTCAACACCGCCGGCGCGAAGCTGATCGAGTACAACAACCACCTCACCAAGGTCTACGGCGCCGCCGAGGCGACGCCGCGCGAGCTGGTCGAGCCGCTGGTGCTGATGCTGGCGCCGCTGTGCCCGCACATCGCCGAGGAGCTGTGGCACCGGCTGGGCCACGAGGACTCGCTGGTGCACGGCCCGTTCCCGGTCGCGGACGAGAAGTTCCTGGTCGAGGACACGGTGGAGTACCCGATCCAGGTCAACGGCAAGGTCCGCGCGCGGATCCAGGTGCCCGCCGACGCGGCGAAGGACGCCGTCGAGGCGGCGGCGCTGGCCGACGAGAAGATCGCGGCGCTGTTGAACGGCGGCACGCCGCGCAAGGTCATCGTCGTGCCGGGCCGCCTGGTGAACGTGGTCCTCTAGGGGGTGTCGAGGCCGATCTCGCGCGCGAGGTCGGCCAGCAGCGCGTCGAACACGGCGTCCGGCTTGGACATCGGGATCGGGTAGTTGCCGAACACCTCCAGCGTCACGTGCCCGTAGAGGCGCGCCCAGAACTGGATCATCACGTACGTGGTGCCCAGGTCGAGCTTGTCCGGCGGGAAGTCGACGCCGGACTCGCGCAGCACCGCCAGCAGGTCGTCCTGGAACGCGGTGAGGTCGTCGTGCAGCTCGACGGGCACCGCTTCGGCCGGCGGGATCTCCAGCTGGAAGTTGGCCAGCAGGTGCCCGGCCGCGGTGAGGAAGATCCGGCCGAACGGCTCGTTGGCCCGGTTCAGGGTCGCCACGCTGCCCGCGGCCGAGCCGACCTCGCCGGTCGGCGACGCGAACACGAGCGTGAACTCCTTGGTGTGGGTGAGCGCCCAGCGGCGGAAGCCGCGGCAGATCGCGAAGAGCTGGACCGCGCCGTCGTCGGGCAGCCCGGAGAGTTCTTCGGTGAGTTCGGCGGCCAGGTCGGCGACGACGTCGAGGCGGAGGTGCTCGACGAGGTCGTCGCGTGAGCCGTAGTACCGGTAGAGGGCGGGTGCGGTGATGCCGAGCTCGCGGGCGATGGCCCGCAGGGTGACGGCTTCCGGTCCGCGCTCGACGAGGAGCTTGCGCGCGGTGCGGCGGATGTCCTGATCGGTCGCCGCGCGCTCGCGACCCCGTCGGGTCGGCTTGTCCATCCCGGCATTCTAGAAGGTGAGCGCGGCATTTCCGACGTAATCGGGCGCCGCCGGTACCGATCGCTCGGGGGGCTACGCGATCGGTACCAGCGACCCGATGCCCGGCTTCCGGTGGCGCAACCGGTGCCGGACGCCAAGTGAGAGCCCGCGTGAACCCTGGCGGGACGGCCCGATGTCGAGATTGCCCCGATCGGGTGACGTCGCGGACGCTCACCCTAGTGTCGCACCATCAGCCGCAGAAGTTACAAGAATCTTCACGTTTGCATAGGGAAGAGTGCCCGGACGGGCTCACCGCGCTCTGGTCGCGTGCGTTCCAGTCCGACGGCTGCGGAAGCCGCGGGTTCGTGGAACGCTGGTCGGGAACGCATCCGGAGAGGGTATGGTCTAGACCATGTCGGAAACGAGGCTGTCCGGGGTGCCGGTGAGCCCGGGTCGCGCGAGCGGTCCGGTCGTCGCCGTGCCCGAACCCGCAGGCGCACCCGAGAGCGGGCCCGCGCCGTCCGATCCGCAGGCCGAGGCCGCGCGGATCGCCCCCGCCGCGCGCGTGGTCGCCGAGCGGCTGGAAGCGCTTGCGGGCCAGGCGTCCGGCGACGCCGCGACGATCCTGCTGACCAGCGCGGCGATGGCGGGTGACCCGGCGCTGATCAGCGAGGCGGAACGGTTGGTGGCCGCGGAAGGCAGGCCCGCCGAGCGGGCGGTCTACGAGGCGGCGAACGGCTTCGCGAAAGCGCTTGCAGCGGCCGGCGGGTACATGGCCGAGCGGGTCCGCGACATCGAGGACATCCGGGACCGTGTGATCGCGGAGTTGCGGGGTGTCGCACCGCCGGGCGTGCCCGACCTGGCCGGCCCGAGCGTGCTCGTCGCGCGGGACCTGGCGCCTGCCGACACGGCGGGCCTCGACCCGGCGCAGGTGCTCGCGCTGGTGACCGAGGAGGGCGGGCCGACCAGCCACACCGCGATCCTGGCCCGCTCGCTGGGCATCCCGGCGGTGGTGGCGGTGCGCGGGGTCCTCGCGCTGGAGGCGGACGCGCTGCTGGTGGACGGCGACACCGGCGTGGTGGAGGTCGTCGCGGCGGACGCCCCGGTGGTCGCCGCGGCACGCGAGGGCGCGGCGGAGTGGAACGGCGTCGGCGCGACGGCGGACGACCACCGCGTCAAGGTGCTCGGCAACGTCGGCTCACCCGCCGACGCGCGGGCCGCCGCGGATGCGGGCGCGGAGGGCGTGGGCCTGTTCCGCACGGAGTTCTGCTACCTGGACGCACCGGCCGAGCCGCCGGTCGGCGAGCAGCGTGCCGCGTACGCCGCGGTGCTGACGCCGTTCGCGGGGAAACCGGTGGTCGTGCGGACGCTGGACGCGGGCGCCGACAAGCCGCTGGCGTTCCTGTCCCCCGCGGCGGAACCGAACCCGGCGCTCGGCGTGCGGGGCCTGCGCGTGGCGTTCGACCGGCCGGACGTGCTGGACCGGCAACTGGAAGCGATCGCGGGCGCGGCCGCGGATTCGGGCGCCGAGGTGTCGGTGATGGCGCCGATGGTGGCGACGGCTGAGGAGGCGGCGTGGTTCGCGGAACGCGTGCGGGCGGCGGGGATCGCGCGGGCCGGGGTGATGATCGAGGTGCCGTCGGCCGCGCTGGCGGCGGAGGAGATCCTGGCCGCGGTCGACTTCGTCTCGGTGGGCACGAACGACCTGGCGCAGTACACCTTCGCCGCGGACCGGCAGCTGGGCGCGATGGCGGGCCTGAACGACCCGTGGCAGCCCGCGCTGCTGCGGCTGATCGCGATGATCGGCGCAGCCGCGAAGGCGAGCGGCAAACCAGCGGGCGTGTGCGGTGAGGCGGCCGCGGATCCCTTGCTGGCCCGCGTGCTCACCGGCCTGGGCATGACGAGCCTGTCGATGAACGCGAGCGCGATCCGCGCAGTGGGAGCCGGCCTGGCCACGGCCACGCTGGCCGACTGTGAAGCGGCTGCACAGGCCGCGCTCAAGGCCACGACACCGGCCGAGGCCCGCGCCGCCGCAAGGGGCTGACCGCGGGGGAACTGACTACGCGGCGCTGGCCGGGCGGGGCTGGCTGCGGCGGGGCTGACCGTGCGGGTGAGCCTCGGTGGCTGACCGTCTGGGGGTTAGCCCGGTGGGGCTGACCGTGCGGGGGTTAGCCCGGTGGGGCTGATTGCGCTGGGTGTGGGGCTGGCCGCACGCGGGGCGCAGGCGCTTGCGGCGGGTGGCACCGCGAGAGCTCGCGCCCCGCGGCCGGTGGCGCCCCTTCGGCGCGGTGGCGCCACGGTCTCCGCCGTAGCCGCTGCCCACCTGCGGCGCGAACGCCCGCGCGCAGGCGGCACGAACGCCCGCGCGCAGCCGGTGCCAACGCCACGACCACTGGCGCCTACCGGGCGCCATCACCCCGCCAGGGCGACCCCCGTGCTACCGGTGCCCAGCTTCCCCGGCAGGGCCGCCGCGCGCCAGGGGTGCCCGTCGCCCGCCGTGCGAACGTCCCGGCGCTACCCCGCCGCTACAGGCCGAAAATCCCCCGCCGCGGGTGGCGGATCACCAGCGAGCCCCCGTGCAACCGCCCGGCGAACACCAGCCGCGGGTTGCCCGGCCGGCCGTCCGAACCGGTCTTGTCCTGCAGCGAGCCGTACTTGATCTCGGTGATCGCGTTCAGGTCGACCGCCGCGTGCTCGGGGATGATCACCTCGACCGAACCCCACTTGCAGTCCAGCTCGACGCGCACCACCGGGCTGCTCACCTGCGCCTCGCTGAAGTCGAGCTTCGTCGAGCCGTACCGGTTGCGCACCACGACCTCCGGCGGCACCAGCCAGCGGCCGTTGCGCACCAGCGCCGAGTACTTCGCGTTCAGCTCGAGCCGCTGGTCGGACGAGTACGACGCGGCGGGCGCGGCCGGGTACACGTCGGGGTGCACCAGCCCGGGCAGGTCCGCGAGCACGGCGTTCAGCTCACCCCGCGTCCGCGCCGCCAGCGCCGTGTCGGTGCGCTCGGTGAACTCGTCCAGGTCGATCATGCCGCGGCCGATCGCCTTCTGCAGCACCTCGACGACGTGCTCGCGCTCCGCGTCCGACACCCGCAGGTCGCGCGGGCTCATCGGCTTGGTCCCGGTCTCCTCGCCCATGCCACCACGCTACGGCCGGGGACCCCGAACCGAGATCCGGGAAAATCCCTAGTCTTTGTCCAGCCCGTGCTCGATCGCGTAGCGCGCGAGCTCCACGCGGTTGTGCAGCTGCAGCTTCCGCAGCGTCGACTGCACGTGGTTCTCCACCGTCCGGTGCGACAACACGAGCCGCTCGGCGATCTGCCGCGCCGTGAGGCCCTTCGCGACCAGCCGCAGGACGTCGGTCTCCCGTTCGGTCAGCCGCGGCGGCGCCACCCCGCCGGCCGGCGCGTCCGCCATCCGCCGGTACTCGCCCAGCACCAGGCCGGCCAGCCCGGGCGTGAAGACCGGGTCGCCCTCCGCGGTCCGGCGCACGGCCTCGACCAGTTCCCGCACCGACGCCGACTTCACCAGGTACCCGGACGCCCCGGCCTTGACCGCCTCCAGCACGTCGCTGTGCTCGCCGCTGGCCGACAGCACCAGCACCCGGGTGTCCGGGAGCGACGTGGTGATCTCGCGGGTCGCGTCGACCCCGGACGTGCTGCCCAGGTTCATGTCCATCAGCACCACGTCCGGCCGGACCGCGGCCGCGATGCGCACCGCGGCGGTGGCGTCCGGCGCGGTCGCCCGCACGTCGAAGCCGTTCTCGGTCAGGTCGCGCGCCACGCCGTCCCGCCAGATCGGGTGGTCGTCGACGACCATCACGCTGATCATTTCCTCGGCACCCGGATCTCCCATTCGGTCCCCTGCCCTGGCGCGGTCTCCAGGGAGATCGTGCCACCGAGTTCGGCCACGCGTCCCCGCATCGAGCGAACAACGCCCAACCGGCCCTCACCCTCCGCATCCGCGAGCCGTCCCTCGGGGATGCCCGGACCGTCGTCCCGGACGGTCACCACGACCTCGCCGCCGACGTCCTCCAGCAGCACCCACGCCTTGGCCGCCGGGCCGGCGTGCTTGTCGACGTTGGACAGCGCCTCGCGGACGACGGCGACCAGCTCCGCGGTCGTGCGCGACGGCAGGTTCACCTCGCCCGCCGGAGCGGCGACCTGCACCTTCGACGACCCCAGCAGCTGCAGCGCGGCCCGCAGGTCGGTCTCGCCGGTGCTGTGCCCCCTCGGCCCGGTGGTGACCAGCGCCCGCAGCGCGATCTCCTGCTCACCGGCCAGTTCGGCGAGCTCGGCCGCCTCCCCGCCCAGCTCGGCGCCGCGACGCCGGACGCGCGCCAGCACCTGCAGCACGCTGTCGTGGATGTCCCGCGCCAGCCGTTCCCGCTCGGCGTTGGCGACCTCGGTGCGCAGCGCCTCGGCGAGCACGGCCGCCGACTTGCGGGCGGTGGTCGCGCTCATCCCGATCAGCAGCCCGCTCGCGACCAGCAGCACCCCGTCGCGCGCCACGTCGAGGGTGAACCCCTGCCGCGCGATCCCCGTCGCGGCCGCGATCACCAGCCCCGCGGCGACACCGCCCACCCCGCCGAAGCGGGTGCCCGCGGCGACCGGCGCGCCGGCCACCCACACGGTCGTGATCAGTGGCGCCACGGCCGCGTTCTGCGCGTCGGTCAGGATCCACGGCGAGGTCAGCATCAGGGCGCAGGTGACCAGGACGTCGGCGAGGACGAACCAGCGCCACCGCCACCGCAGCGCCTCCCGCGCGTAGACCAGCGCGGTCGCGACCGTCCACAAGGCCATCGCGCCGAGCACGGTCCAGGCCAGCCATGGTCGCTGGTAGCCGTCGCTGTGCACGATCACCGCACCCAGCGCGAACAGCAGAGTGAGCACGCGCAGGCCGATCGTGCCCCACCACAGCGGGGTCGCCGGTTCGCGCGCCGTCGGGCCGAACCGGCGGCTCACGACTTGTCCGGTTCGCCGGGCTCCTTGTCCGCCTCCGCGGGGTCGGCGTTGGGCACGGCTTCGATGTCGTGCAGGACGTCGACCTCGGCCGGGTCCGGGTCGACCTCGTGCAGCAGCGAGCGCACGCCGGCGTTGACGATCGACATCAGCGGCACCGCGAGCAGCGCGCCCGGGATGCCGTAGATGACCAGACCCGCGGCGATGCCGAGCACCACGGCCAGCGGGTGCAGCTTGACCGCCCGGCCGAGCAGCAGCGGCTGCAGGATGTGGCTCTCCAGCTGCATGACCGCGATCAGGATCGCCAGCACGATCAGCGCGGTGACGAAACCCTTGGTGACCAGCGCGACGAGCACGGCGACCGCGCCGGTGATCACCGCGCCGAAGATCGGGATGAACGCGCCGAGGAACACCAGCGTGGACAGCGGGATCGCGAGCGGGACACCGAGGATCGCCAGCCCGATCCCGACGCCGACCGCGTCCACCACGGCGACCGCGGCGGTGGCACGGACGAACGCGACCAGCGAGGCGAACCCGCGCCGGCCCGCGACGTCCACCCGGCGCCGGACCCGCTGCGGGATGCCCAGCGTCACCCAGCTCCAGATCTTGTCGCCGCCGGCGAGGAAGAAGATCAGGACGAACAGCGTCAGCACGAACCCGGTGAGGATCTCGCCGACGGTGGTCGCCGTGGTGAGCGCGCTGTTGGTGAACGCGGCCTGGTTGTCCTGCAGGAACGCGATCGAGTTGTCAAGGAACTGCTGGATCTGCTCCTGCTTGAGGTGCAGGTCGTTGATCAGCCAGTCGCGGATCTGGTCGAGGCTGCTGTTGACCTGGCTGGTCAGCGCGGGCAGGCCGTCGGTGACGTTGATGACCACGAACGCGAGCAGCCCGCCGAGCACCGCGAGCCCGCCGATCAGCACGATCGCCGTCGCCAGCCCCCTGGGCACCCGGATCTGCACCAGCCGCGCCACCGCCGGGGCGAGCAGCGCGGCGAGCAGCAGCGCGATCGCCACCGGGATCACCACGACCGACAGGAAGGCGAGCAGCCGCAGGATGAGGTAGGCGGCCGCGGCCACCACGAGGAACCGCCAGCTGAACGCGGCGCTGACGCGGAGCCCACGCGGGACGACCGAGTCGTCGCTGAGGAATCCGTACTTCGGGGGCTGCGGCTCACTCACGGATCCACCCTATCGAGCCGGACGAATACGGCAGCGCAACTCGCGCAAGCAGCGCCCGGGCCGGCCATCACACGATCAGGCGCAGTGCCGGCAGCGGGCCAGCGCAGGTTCCGGCGGTATGTCAATCTCGATCAAGATCGACACTGCGTGATCGCGTTGAGCACCCAGCGCGATGAGGGGAGTGGAAACTTCTCCATGGCGCGACGGACCACGGCCGGGACCACCCCGGTGCGCGTGCTGCTCGGCATCGCCGGGGCGTTCGCGATCACGCTGGTGTCCTGGCTCCTCGCCTCGTCGGCGTCGGCTGCCGAGGAGCGGCCGGATCCGCTGGCCCCGTTGATCGACCTCGTCGGCACGACGACCGAGCCGGTGCACGAGGTCGTGCGGCAGGTGACCGAGGTGATCGTGCCACCGCTGCGGACCGACCGGATCGTCGCCGACCTGACCGGCACCGCGCCGGTGTTCCGGGAACCGGCGCGCGCGACCGGCACCACGAGCACGACCCGGGCGAGCGTCCCGCCGCCGGCCGCGCCGGAACGCCGAGCCACGGCGAAGCCGCGGCAACCGGAGCCGCGACCGGTCCCGGCGCGCATCACGCCACCCGCGCCGCCCGCGATCGAGCGCGTCGTCACGCCGGTCCGGCTCCCGGAACCGGCACCAGACGCGATGCCGGACGGTCCGCGGCCGTCGGAGCCGAGGGAGGAAGCGCCGGAACCGGCGGCTCCGGCACCGCCCGCGAACGGCGTCTGCACGGCTCCGGTGCACCCGACGGACACGGCCGGGGCGTGCCCGCCACGTCCGGCGCCACCGCCGGTGCCCGCCGGAATGGCCGACCGGTTCCGTCCCGTTCTCCCTGAATTCATCCGGGCGGACTGCCCGCAGGTCTCCCCCGACTGATTTCCGGCGGAATTCTCCGCGACGTTTCCAGCTGTTCTCCGTTGTGTCCATTTTCAGCCGCTCTGACCAGCAGTGGAGCGGCTTTTTGTGCTGCCCGGAAACGCTTTCTTCACACTTCCGGGTAGTCGATCTGGTGAATTCTTCCATTCGACGTTTAACGTCATTTGCGACGGGAGTGCGTGGAACTTCCGGCCGAATGAAGAGGAGTGCACTGACGATGTTCAGCAAATTCCGCAAGACGACGGCGGCGGCGGTGCTGGTGGGGGCCGGCCTGCTCGCGATGGGCGCCGCCGGGGGAACGGCGTCGGCGGCGACCGGTTCGGAACCGTCCGGCGTGACCTGCCCCGCGCAGGTGCCGTCGCACCCGACCGGCGCCGACTACGTCAACGCGTGGAACCAGTCCGGGGCCTGCTTCGGCGCGGGCGCCGCGGGGCTGGTCAGCTCGGCGTGGGCCGGCGCGATCCCGTCGATCGTGCAGGGGGCGGCCGGGGCCGTCGGCGTCCGTGACGACAGCGGGTTGACCGCTCCGGTGGTCGTGCCGTCGCACCCGACGGGTGCGGATTACGTCAACGCCTGGAACGAGTCCGGCGCGCTCGCCGGTGCCGGTGCCGCCGGCCTCGTCAGCTCGGCGTGGGCGGGCGCGATCCCGTCCATCGTCCAGGGCGCCCTCGGATAGCGCTTTCACCCACGAACCCACAAACAAAGGAGTGCACGTCATGCGCAAGACCCTGATCCGCGGCGCCGCCGCTTTCGCCATCGCCCTCGGCGCGTTCGCCTTCGCCGGCACGGCGTCGGCTGACGAGCTGACCGCTCCGGTCGTGGTGCCGTCGCACCCGACGGGTGCGGATTACGTCAACGCCTGGAACGAGTCCGGCGCGCTCGCCGGTGCCGGTGCCGCCGGCCTCGTCAGCTCTGCCTGGGCGGGCGCGATCCCGTCCATCGTGCAGGGCGCGCTGGGCTGATTTCCCTTGGTGCGCCCAGGATCTCTGGCATCCTGGGCGCACCGGGGCCCGGTCACCTCGCGTAAGGCCCGACCACACCCAGTGTTCTTCACACGATCGTGCGATCAAGTCGTGTCGAAGGTGCGAGGGTCGCCCGGGGTTTGGTTATCTCGACAGCGCAAGCGGTTACCGCATCGATGCGAATACGTTTCGGACACGGTCCGGCGGGGAAACCGCGATCAACTTTTTCGACAGGAGAACGGTGTTGCAGGCGAACGCGGCCATGGGACGGGGTACGGCACCCGCCGTGCGCTGGCTCGTCCGCGCCCTGCTCGTGATCGCCGGTGCCGCACTCGGCACAGCGGCCGCCTGGCTGCTCGGCGACGCCACCGCCTCCGCCACCCAGATCGCCCCCGCTCCCGCCGACACGCGCACGAGCGGTGACGAGCCGACCCCGGTCACCGACCGCGTGGTCACCGCGACCGACGACCTCACCTGGGGCGCCTCCGACCTGGTCGGCAACGCCACGGCGACCGTGCTGAAGTACGGCATGGCCGGCGGTCCGGCGGACCCCGCCCGCGGCGAGGAGGCCGCGGCGGACCTGCGCCAGACGGTCCACTCGTTCACGCGCGACGCGGTGCTGCGCCCGGTCGAGCGCACCCTCGGCACGGCCGAGCACATCAGCCGCAAGCCGCAGGACGCGCCGCAGGTCATCGGCCAGGCGCTGACCCCACCGCCCGCGGTCAAGGACTTCGGCGACAAGGTGTGGAACATCCTGCGCCCCGCTGGCGGAAGCCTGATCAAGCTGCCGGGCCTGGACGGCTCCGGCGACGACGGACAGCCTGCCGCGCTCCCCGCGGCCGAGGTCCTGCCCGCTCCGGTCGCCGACGCCGTGATGGGTCCGGTCGCCAACGCGCTTCCGGACAGCACGCACGGCCAGGCGGCCAAGGCCGGTCACCACGACCGCGCCGCCGACCGTTCCGAGGGCGAGCACCGGGACCAGTTCCCGTACTCGCCGCTGCGCGGGCCGCTCGCGCCCGCGGGTGTTCCGTTCGCCCCCGGTGGCGCTGTCACCGGTGGCCACATCGACGGCCTGCTGTTCGGCGTTCCCGCCGGCGGCCCGGCCGTGCGTGGTGTGGACGACCGCAGTGCCGTCCGCATCGTTTCCCGGCACACGCCGGTTCAGCCGGGCGAGCAGCCCGGTGTCACTCCTGACTGATTTCCGCGCGGGGTAGCTCGAAGCGCCGCCCTGTTCGCCGTGCCCCTTCTTCGGGCCGGTGTCGCGCGCGCAACCAGAGCACCCCGCTTTTCAGCCCTCGCGGGCGCACTCACCCGTGCCCGCGAACCCCGGTGCTCCGTTAGCGCACCGACCCTCAAGCCCCGCAAGGGAACCCGAAGAAAAGGAGAAACCCTCGATGCAGACCTGGGCAAAGCGCGGAATCCAAACCGCGCTGGTCACGGGTGGCTTGCTGATGCTGGGTACCGGCATCGCATCTGCCGACGAGAACGTGAACCCGGACAGTCCGGCCGGTCCGCTGGACGTCAACCTGAGCGTGCCGGTCGACATCCAGGACAACGCCCTGGGCACCCTGGGCAAGCAGGTCAACCTGCCTGAGGTCCACAAGGAGATCAGCACCAAGCCGATCACCGACGCCGCCAACAAGGCCGCTGCCCCGGTCACCAAGACCGGTGCCCTCAAGCCCGCCGCCCCGGCGATGGGCGCCGCCAACGGCGTGGTCACCAAGGCCACCGACGCCGCCACCGGTGCGGCGCAGCGCGTGGGCCAGGCCACGAACCCGGGTGCCCAGCGCGCCACGGTCGCGCAGGACGCCGCTCCGTCCGTTCAGGACAACGGCGACCCGTTCCACGGCAACAAGGTCTCGCTGAACGCCGCGCTGCCGATCCTGATCAGCGGCAACGCGCTCGGTGTGCTGGGTGACGCGTCCGTCGAGTCGGACGCCACGCAGACCTACGAGCACAACTCGGACATCAACACCGACGGTTCGCACGGCGGTCTCGCCGGCAACGTCGTCGCGCTGGACTGGGCCCTGCCCGTCCAGATCTCGGGCAACGCGCTCGGCCTGGTCGGCAGCGGTCACACCTCGGGCAGCGCGACCCAGGAGGCGTCGACCACCGGTGACATCGTCACCGACGGCACCAACGGCGGCCTGTCCGGCAACGTCATCGCCCCGCAGGGCGCGACCCCGCTGCAGGTGTCGGGCAACGCGCTGGGCTGGTTCCTCGGCCACGCCGAGACCGACTTCGAAGGCTCCAGCGAGGCGGAGTCCGGCGGCTCGATCGAGACGCACGGCTCGAAGGGCGCCGGCACCGGCAACGTCGCGGGCGTCCCGGTGGCCCTGCCCGCCAAGGTGTCGGGCAACGCCATCTCCTGGGGCGGCGACGCCGACGTCCCGGCCGGCTCGTACGACGCCGAGGCCGAGGCCGGCGACACCGCCGACGGCCCGCGTGGCCCGAGCTACATCCAGACCGACGGTGACGACTCGTTCCTGGCGGGCAACGTCGCGCAGCCGCAGCCCGCGGTGCCGGCGACCGTTGCGGGCAACGCCGCGGCCTGGATCGGCAACTCCCTCGTCGGCGGCGGCGCGGACCGCCAGTCCGGTGGCGTGGACCTCGGCAGCGAGGCCACCTCGGGCGGCACCACCAGCACCAGCGGTGAGAACGCGGCCGGTTCCGGCAACATCGCCGACGCGCCCGTCGCCCTGCCCGTCGAGGCGTTCTGCGTCGGCGGCACCTGGATCGGCAACGCGCACGCCAACGGCTGCGACAACGAGACCGAGGCGCAGGCCGGTTCGGACACCTTCACCTCCGGCAACGGCAGCTTCCTCGGTGGCAACAGCGTTTCGGCTCCGCCGGCGGGCACCGTCGAGGTCTTCGGTGTCGGCGGCTCGTGGATCGGCAACGCCTCGGGCAGCGCGACCGAGACGAAGGACGTCAAGGCCGGTGGCTACACCGGGACGCTGGGCAACGACTCGGCCGGCTCCGGCAACGCCGTGCAGGTCCCGGTTGCCGTGCCCGCCGAGGTGTTCGGCGTCGGCGGCTCGTGGATCGGTCAGGGGGCCGGGGAGGCTTCCGAGACCAAGACCGTGACCTCCGGTGGCGACGGCAACACCCAGGACGACAACGCCGCGGCCTCCGCGAACCTGGTCCAGGTTCCGGTGTCGGCCCCGGTCCAGGTGTTCGGCATCGGCGGCGCGTGGATCGGCCAGGGCGCCGGCGCGGCCACGACCGACACCACCTCGACCGCGGGTGGCGACGGCAAGGCGACGGGCAAGGGCGGCTTCGCGGCAGGCAACCTCGCCGCGGTGCCGGTTTCGCTCCCGGCGCAGGTGCACGGCCTCGGCGCCGCGTGGATCGGCAACGGCTTCGGCGAGTCGGAGAACGTGACCGACTCGACCGCGGGCGGCGACCTGAACACCACCGGCGAGGGCGGCTCCGTCGCGGGCAACATCGTCGAGGCGCCGGTCGGCGCCGTGGCCACCGTCTTCGGTGACGCCGCGGTGTGGGGCGGCGTGGTCAAGGGCGACGCGTCCAACGACGTCGTCTCGACCGCGGGTGGCGACGCCGAGACCAACGGCGAGGGTGGCTCGATCGCGGGCAACGTGCTCGCGGCGCAGGCGCTGCCGGTGGCCCAGGTGTTCGGCAACGCCGCGAGCCTGGTCGGTGTCGCGCACGCGACCGGTGTCAACGACACCGAGGCCAACTCGGGTGGCGACATCACCACCTCGGGCGAGGGTGGCGCGCTGTCCGGCGACATCTTCGACGTCCCGGCCGCGGCCGTGGCGCAGGTGTTCGGCAACGCCCTGTCCGTGGGCGGGGTCGCGCACGCGGTGGCCGACAACACCACCACCGGGACCGTGGGCGGCACGGACACCACGTCCGGCCCGGCCAAGGCGCTGTCCGGGATCAGCAAGCAGGTGCCGGTCGGCGTCGTCGCGCAGGTCTACGACATCCCGCTGGGCCTGATCGCGGTCACCAGCACGACGGTCAGCAACGCGACGGACATCTCGGTCGTCGGCAAGGAGCCGCAGATCGAGCTGCCGATCACGATGCCGGAGATGGGCGCCACCGCCCTGCCGAAGCTGCCGGCGCTGCCGGCCCGCTCGGAGCGCTCCGCGCTGCCGCAGGTCAACACCCTGCCGGTCGAGCTGCCGGGTGCGGACCTGGCGGACCTACCCGCGAGCGTCGAGGGTGTCCTGCCCGCCGGTGACCTCCCGGCCATCGCGCAGCTGGACTCCCAGCCGACCGCCGTCTTCCAGCAGGTCAACGACCTGGTCGGCGGTAAGGGAATCAACATCAAGGGCTGACGCCCTGACGAAGTGAAAACGGGCCCGGTGGTGCTTCCGGGCCCGTTTTCCTTTTCTCAACCGATCTGCACCGACCGTTTCGCGAGGCCGTACCAGTAGCCGTCGATGACCGTTTCCGGCCTGGCGTCCTCGGAGCCGGCGCCGAGGCTGACGAACAACGGCGCGAAATGCTCGATGCGCGGGTGCGCGAGCGTCGCGGCAGGCGCCTTGTGGCGGAAGTCGAGCAGCGCGTCGATGTCGTTGGCGCGCAACGTTTCCGCGCCCCACTGGTCGAACTCGGTGGACCACTGCGGCGGGTTGCCGTCCACGCCGACGCCCATCGCGGAGAGGTTGTGCGTGAAGAACCCGCTGCCGATGATCAGCACGCCTTCGTCCCGCAGCGGCTTCAGCTTGCGGCCCAGCTCGAACAGCTTGTGCGGGTCCAGGGTCGGCATGGACATCTGCAGCACCGGCACGTCCGCGTCCGGGTACATCTCGACGAGCGGCACGTAGGCGCCGTGGTCGAGGCCGCGGTCGGGGGCCTCGTGCACCTCGGTGCCGGGGCCGGACAGCAGTTTCCGCACCTTCGTGGCCAGCTCGGGCGCGCCGGGGGCCGGGTATTTCACGGTGTAGTAGTGCTCGGGGAAGCCCCAGAAGTCGTAGACCAGCGGAACCGTCGTGGTCGCGCCGACCGTGACCGGCGCCTCCTCCCAGTGCGCCGAGACGACGAGGATCGCCTTGGGCTTGGGCAGGTTCGCCGACCAGTCGGCCAGCTGACGGGTCCACCGGGCGTCATCGGCGAGCGGCGGCGCGCCATGGCTCAGGTAGAGCACGGGAGTCGCACTCATCGCAGCCTCCATGTTTGAAAGTTCAACTACTACGCTACCCGACGCGCTGGGGGCGCGCAGTATTCCCGGCCGCGGAACCGGTACAGAGTGGCCCTACCCGGACGGCGCGCGCCTATCCTGAGCCATGGCGGTGAACGTGGCGATCTACCTGGTCGTATGTGCCACGCCGCCGTTGCTGTTCTGGCTCGCGAGCAAAGCGCCCGCGGTGGCCGCCGCCCTCCGTCGCCGCCGGGCACCCGCGCCGACCGGCCTGCCCATCGAACGCCTCGCGGCGGACCTGCGCCGCGTGCACCGCTGCCTCGAAGACCTCGCCCCGGACGCGCCGATGCTGCGCCGCCGCGCGACGCACCAGGCCTACGACGCACTGCTGGTCCAGGCCTGCACGGCACTCGGCCTGCAGCACTGGCTGGACTCGCTGCCCGAGGGCGTGGAACGCGACATCGAGCGGCTGCGGGTGGAAGAGGCGCTGCGCCGCGCCGGGTTAGTCGTTCCCTGACAGCCGGGCCAGGTGCCGCCCGGTCTTCGACCCCGGCTGACGGACCAGCTCCGCGGGCGGTCCCTGGAACAGCACTCGCCCGCCGTGCCTGCCCGCTCCGGGACCCAGGTCGACCACCCAGTCCGCCCTGGCGATCACGTCGAGGTTGTGCTCGATGACCACGACGGTCGAGCCGGCCGCCACCAGCCGCTCGAACAGCTCGACCAGGCCGGCGACGTCGGAGGGGTGCAGCCCGGTGGTGGGTTCGTCGAAGACGTAGGTCCGGCCGGGACGGGAAAGTTCGACGGCGAGCTTCAGGCGCTGGCGTTCCCCGCCGGACAGCGTGTTCAGGGGCTGCCCGAGCGACAGGTACCCGAGGCCGACGTCGACGAGCCGGTCCAGCACCGGCTCGTCGGGGAACACGCTCCGCGCGTCCCTCGCGGACAGGTCGAGCACCTCGCTGATCGTGTGACCGCGGTAGGTGTGGCGCAGGACGTCCTCGACGAACCGGCGTCCCTGGCATTCCTCGCACGTCGTGACCATCGGGTCGAGGAAGGCCAGGTCGGTGTAGATCACGCCGAGGCCGTTGCAGCGCGGGCAGGCCCCCTCCGAGTTGGCGCTGAACAGCGAGGCGCTGACCCCGTTCGCGGCGGCGAACCGCTGCCGGATGCCGTCGAGCATCCCGGTGAAGGTCGCCGGGCTCGACCGGCGCGATCCGCGGATCGGGCTCTGGTCGACCGACACCGCGTCCGGGACGAACCCGTGCACCAGCGTGCTCTTGCCGGACCCGGCCACCCCGGTGACGACCGTCAGCACACCCAGTGGGATGTCCGCGTCGACCCCGCGCAGGTTGTGCCGCGTGGCCCCGCGGATCTCCAGGAACCGCTCAGCCGGTCGCGGGTTCTCCTTGATCCGCGGGCGGTGCCGCAGGTGGCGGCCGGTCGGCGTGTCCGCCAGCCCGGCGACCCCGCCCTGGTAGACCACCCGGCCACCGTCCTGCCCGGCGCCGGGCCCGAGGTCGATGACGTGGTCGGCCGCGGCGATCACGTCCGGGTCGTGCTCGACCACCAGGACGGTGTTCCCCTTGTCCCGCAGGCTCTTCAGCAGCGCGACCAGCTGGGTCACGTCGTCCGGGTGCAGCCCGACGCTCGGCTCGTCGAACACGTAGAGCATGCCGGTGAGGCTGCTGCCCAGGTGGCGCACCATCTTCACACGCTGCGACTCGCCGCCGGACAGGGTCGAGGTCGGGCGGTCCATCGTGAGGTAGCCGAGGCCGATCGACACGAGCCGCCGCAACTGCGCGACCAGCGCGGCGACCACCGGCTCCGGTTCGGTCAGCGTCCGCGCGAAGGACAGCAGATCCTCGGCCTCCATCGCGGCGCACTCGGCGATCGACCGTCCGCCCACTTTGGACGCCAGCGCCTCCGGCGACAGCCGCGCGCCGTGGCACTTCGGGCACGTCTCCTGGATGACGACCCGCTCGAAGGCCTCGCGGGTGCGGCCCTTCAGCGAGTCGGCGTCCTTCGGCAGCCAGATGCGTTCGAACCGCGGCAGCAGCCCTTCGTAGTTCGCGGACGGTGCGTCCGGCACGCCGTGCAGGAACGCTTCCCACTCCGCGGGCGTGTACTCGGCGAGCGGTTTGTCCAGGTCGAACAGGCCGGAGTCGGCGAAGGTGCGCCACATCCAACCGCCGGGCTGGAACGTGGGGAACCGGATCGCGCCTTCGTTGAGCGAGCGGCGGCGGTCGATGAGTTCGTCGACGACGATCGTCCGCGCGGTGCCCAGCCCGGTGCAGTGCGGGCACATCCCCTGGGGGTCGTTGAAGGAGAACGCGTTCGAGTACCCGGCGAACGGCCGGCCGGCGCGCGACCAGAGCAACCGCATCAGCGAATAGATGTCGGTGACCGTGCCGACCGTCGAACGCGGCCCGCCACCGAGGCGTTTCTGGTCCACCACGATCGCGGCGGGCAGGTTCTCGATCGCGTCCACGTCGGGCTGGCCGTAGCGGGGCAGCCGGTTGCGCACGAAGGTGGTGAACGTTTCGTTGAGCTGCCGCTGGGACTCGGCCGCGATCGTGTCGAAGACCAGCGACGACTTGCCTGACCCGGACACCCCGGTGACCACGGTGAACGCGTCCTTCGGCAGCGCGACGGTGAGGTCCCGGAGGTTGTGCTCGCGGGCGCCGACGACCCGTAGTTCAGTCATGCCGTCGACGCTAGGAACGATCGCGGCCACATCCTGGCCGCGATTCCTGCGACCATCGATCCGTGCACGGACCGAGCGCGCGGATGCTGGAGCTGCTGTCGTTGCTGCAGACCGGCCGCACCTGGAGTGGCGCTGATCTGACCGAGCGGCTGGGTGTCTCGCCGCGCACCCTGCGCCGGGACGTCGAACGGCTGCGCGAGCTGGGCTTCCCGGTGTCGTCGGTGTCCGGGCCCGGCGGCCGCTACCAGCTCGCCGCCGGCCGCGCGATGCCCCCGCTGCTGCTCACCGACGAGGAGGCCGTGGCCACGGTCGTCGGGCTGCGGTTCGCGGCGCTGGCGCGGGTGGACGGCGCCACGGGCGCTGCCGACGGTGCGCTGCGGAAGCTGGAGCAGGTGCTGCCGTCGCGGTTGCGGTACCGGGTCGCGGCGGTGCTGGCTTCGACCGAGGCGGTCTCCCGGGCGGTGGGCCTGCTCGACCTGCGCGTGCTCCAGCTGCTGGCCACCGCCGCGCACGCCCACCAGGACGTGCGGTTCGGGTACACGACGCGCGCCGGGGAACGGAGCGAACGCCGGGCCGAGCCGTACCGCCAGGTGCTGCTGGGCAAGCGGTGGTACCTGCTGGCCTGGGACATCGACCGCCGCGACTGGCGGACCTTCCGGATCGACCGGATCACCGACGTGACCGTGCCCGGGACGACGTTCACCCCGCGCCCGCTGCCGCCGGACCCGGTGAGCTTCGTGCAGTCCAGCGCGGACTTCCCGCTCAGCAGGCATCGCGGGGTCGTCCGGTTCGACGCGCCGGTCTCCGTCGTGTCCGAGCGGCTGATGGCCGAAGCCGACACGCTGGAAGCGCTCGACGAGCACAGCTGCCGGTTCGTCACACCCGTGGACTCGTGGGAGTGGCTGGCGGTGACCTTGCCGATGGTCGGCGTGCCGTACACCATCGAAGGTCCGCCGGAACTCGTCAAGCGGTCCCGCGAACTCGCCGACCGCATCCGCGCCGCGACGGGAGGGTGAGGCCGTGAGCGTCCCACTGCACCACCGCGCGGGTCCCTCCGTGTACCGCTCTCGCCCACCACACCCGGGCCTGCGGCCGGTGGTCGCCGCCGCTTGGGCGGGGAGGCCGGGCTGGGTCCGGGACATCCGCGTGCTGCCGGACGGGTGCGTCGACCTGGTGTGGGACGGGCGCGAGCTCTCGGCGGTCGTCACGCGGGACGCGGCCCTGCGTGTTCCGCTGCGCTCGTCGTGGTCGGCCGGCCTGCGGTTGCGCTGCGGTGTGGCCGGATCGCTGCTCGGGACCTCGATCGCGGACCTGCCGCCGGGCGCGACGCCGCTGCGGGAGCTGTGGCCGGAGGTGCGCGAGGACCGGTTCGCCGGCTGCGCCACCCCGGCGCAAGCGCTTGCGTTGCTGGAAGACCTGGTCGGCTGGCGTGCGGCGGAGCCGGATCCGGTGGTGTCCGCGGCGGTCTCCCTGCTGTCCGGGGCCCGGGTGCCCGAACTGGCGACCAGCACCGGGACGAGTGAGCGCGTGCTGCGCCGCCGGTTCACCCACGAGGTCGGCATGTCGCCGAAACGACTCCAGCGCGTGTTGCGGTTGCAGGCCTTCCTGGCCGGGTTGACGCCGGCGACCGCACTGGCCGCGGCCGCCGCCGAGCACGGTTACGCCGACCAGTCCCACCTCGGCCGGGAGACCCGACGGCTCACCGGCTCCTCGCCCGCCGAGCTGGTGCGCGGCCGGCGGCTGGCCGAAACGTTCCAGACGCCGGGGTCCGCCTGGCCGCAGGATCGTCGCCATGAGCTTCCGGCTGACGATCGCGGTGCGCACTGACGACCTCGACCTCAACGGGCACGTCCGCGGCCCGGCCTACCTCGCCTTCGCCGACCACGCCCGGTGGGAGTGCCTGTGGGCGGCCGGGATCGACCCGGACCGGCTGCGGGAGAAGGACCTCGGGCCGGTCAACCTGGAGACCACGATCCGGTTCCGCCGCGAGCTGCGGGCCCGCGCGACGATCACGGTGACCACGGACTTCGCCTGGGGCGCCGGCAAGATCTCGCGGGTGGCGCAGGAGTTCCACGACCCGGGCGGCGTCCTGGTGGCCGAGGTGAGGAGCGTGTCTGGACTGCTCGACCTGACCCGGCGGCGACTGGTCGAGCAGCCCGGCGACTACTGGCGCGCGCTCGCGGCCCGGCCCGAGCTGCTCGGCCTATGAGGTGAGGAATTCGCCAATCGCGTGGCCGAGCTCGGGTTGCGCGACCGCGCTGAGGTGGTTGCCCGGCACGCTCACGTACCGCCCGTGCGGCAGGGCTGCCGCGAGGTCCGGCGCGGTCTTGTTGTGCGGGTCCTCGGTGCCGGCGACGACCAGCGTCGGCGTGTCGAGGCGCGCCAGGTCCGCGCGGGGCGTGTCGACCGAGGTGTCGAGGACGTGCAGCAGCGCGTCGCGGTCGCCGCCGATCTGCTTGAAGAACGCCTCCGCCCGCCACTCCGCGGTGCCGCGCTCGAAGGTGCCCAGGCCGTTGAGGACCTTGCGGAAGTGCGCGTTGCCGCCGCTGGTGTGCTCGATGCCGTGCAGGCCCATCCCGGCGACGACTGCCCGGCGCGGGCGGGCTCCGCGCACCAGCATGCGGATGGTCGTCCGGCCGCCCAGCGAGTAGCCGCCCAGGTCGTAGTCGGTCAGGCCGAGGTGCTCGACCAGGTCGAACGCGTCGTCGGCGAGCACGTCCGGCGGGTAGTCGGCCGGGTCGTGCGGCTTCGCGCTTTCGCCGTGGCCACGCAGGTCCGGGGTGATCACGCGGAACCCGAGCCCGGCGAGGTGCGCGGCGTGGCCGTAGCTGATCCAGTTGACCTGCGACGTGGAGAAGTAGCCGTGGATCAGCACCAACGGGCGCCCCGAACCGGTCTCCCGGTAGGCCAGCTCGGCTCCGTCGCGCGCGGTGAAGCGCCGGAGCGTGGTGCTGGCCGGCTCCGGGCCGGTCAACTCTGGGCCAGGTCGGCGAACCGGCTGTAGTGCAGCTGGTGCGCGACGACGATCGTGCTGGTCGGGCCGGCGCGGTGCTTCGCCAGGATCAGGTCGGCCTCGCCCGCGCGCGGGTCGTCCCGCTCCCACGCGTCCGGCCGGTTGATCAGGATGACCATGTCGGCGTCCTGCTCCAGCGAGCCGGACTCACGCAGGTCGGACAGCATCGGGCGCTTGTCGGTGCGTTGTTCCGGACCGCGGTTCAGCTGGCTGATCGCGATCACCGGCACCTCGAGCTCCTTGGCCAGCAGCTTGAGCTGACGGGAGAACTCCGAGACCTCCTGCTGCCGCGACTCGACGCGCTTGCCCGACGTCATCAGCTGCATGTAGTCCAGGACCACGAGCTTGAGGTCGTTGCGCTGCTTGAGCCGCCGCGCCTTGGCGCGGATCTCCATCATCGTCATGTTCGGGGAGTCGTCGATGAACAGCGGCGCCTCGCTGATCTCGCTCATCCGCCGCGCCAGCCGGGTCCAGTCGTCGTCGGACATGCGGCCGCTGCGCATGTCGGCGAGCCGGATCCGGGCCTCCGCGGAGAGCATGCGCATGACGATCTCGATGCGGCTCATCTCCAGGGAGAAGATGACGCTGGTCATGCCGTGCTTGATGGAGCACGACCGCGCGAAGTCCAGGCCCAGTGTCGACTTGCCGACACCGGGACGCGCGGCGACGATGACCATCTGGCCGGGGTGCAGGCCGTTGGTCACCTCGTCGAGGTCGGCGAAGCCGGTCGGCACACCCTGCGACACCCCGCCGCGGGAGGCGATCGCGTCGATCTCGTCCATGGTCGGCTGGAGCAGTTCCTCCAGCGCCACGTAGTCCTCGCTGGTGCGCCGCTCGGTGACGTCGTAGATCGCGGCCTGCGCGCGGTCCACGACCTCGTCGATGTCGCCGCCGTCGTTCGCCGCGCCGTAGCCGTACTGCACGATCCGCGTGCCCGCCTCGACCAGGCGGCGCAGCACGGCCTTCTCCGCGACGATCTGCGCGTAGTAGCCGGCGTTGGCGGCGGTCGGCACGGTCGCGATCAGGGTGTGCAGGTAGGGCGCGCCGCCGACGCGGGCCAGTTCGCCACGGCGTTCCAGCTCGGCGGACACGGTGATCGGGTCGGCGGGCTCGCCGCGCGCGTAGAGGTCGAGGACGCAGTCGTAGACCGCCTGGTGCTTGGGCAGGTAGAAGTCGTTGGGCGAGAGCACCTCGACGACGTCGGCGATGGCGTCCTTGGACAGCAGCATGCCGCCGAGCACGGACTGCTCGGCCGGGATGTCCTGCGGCGGCTGACGGTCGAACTCGCCGTACCGCGGCCCCGGGTCCTCGGGCCCGGGATCGGACGGATAGGCCGGACCACGGTCGTCAGTCAGCGCCACCGCGCGGATACCTCCCAGACAGCGAACACCAGTTCGATTATGCCGGATCCCCGGCCGGAGTGTGGGACCGGCGCACCCGCGGGAACCGCGTCCCGCGGGCACCCAGTGCTACTACTCCGGCGGGCACCGTAGATCGCTCGGACGGACCAGTGCAAACCTGCTTGGGGACCGCTCTGTGGACAGCCTGTGGAGGAGCGGGGTCAACCAGTCACAGGCACGCCGCACCCTGTGGACAAGCTGGGGGCAACTCCGGGGACCGTCAGGAAAACCGCAGGTCAAACCCTGTGGGTAACCTGTGGAGAACTCCGGTGAAAAAACTTCGGCGTGTCGCCGGGAAGCCGATCTTCGGCGTGTCGCGGCCGAGTGCAGGCCTCGACCTGTGGATGAGCCTACGCACAGTAGAAGACCCCCCACTCGTCCGAGTGGGGGTCCGGCGGGCCGATCAGCCCAGAGATCGAATCGCGTTGTGTAGTCGTTCACCGATCGCTTGCGGGGTGCCGGGAGTCAGCACGATCAACGACTCGCCGGTGCCCGGCCGCTCCTCCATCAGCCAGCGGCCCTCGGCCGTGTCGATGAAGTTCAGCGCGCGGTCGCACCGCTTGCGCGTGCCGGCCCGGGTGCGGGCGGCGGCGTACAGACTGCCGGCCGCGACCCGCGGCGCCTCGAGGATGCGCTTGATCTCCTTGCCAGGGTCGGCCACCGTCCGGCCGCCACCGCGCATGATCGACACGTCCTCCCCGGACGAGCGGCGGCCACCGCCGTAGACCTCGCTCTTCGGCGCCACGATCGGGCTGCTGCCACCCGGCGGCACCCGGGGGATCTGGTCCAGGAACGCCGGGAGCAGCTGGTCCGGACGCTGCGGCCGCATCACCACGACGTCTTCCTTGATGTGCCGGGCGAGGACGAACCCGCCACCGGGGCCGCTGCCCGCGAGCACCGCGAAGTTCTGCGGCGCGTCGTCCGGGAACGAGCCCTCGAACCAGCCGTAGAACTCCACACCGGGTCGCGCGATCGACTCGATCATCGCGGCGAACTCGCGGTCCATGCCCCGCGGCCCCATCAGGCCGTGGTGTGTCAGCACCGCGTTGACCTGCTGGTCGACGATCCGCTGGGCGGTCTCGTCGTACCAGGTCGGGGTGGGCGACAGCGTGTTGTGCGGCTCCGCACCCCGGCGCTGCAGCAGGTTGAGCAGCGTCGGGGTGGTGATCGTCAGCGGCCGGTTCACCGGCATGGTCCCGGGCCTCATTCGCCGATGACGGGCGGAGCCGTCAGCTCGTCGGTACCGAACAGCTCGTTCGGATCGTCACCCACCATGTACTTGTTCTCGTGCTCTTCGTCTTCCTCGCCGTTGCCGTGACCGCCGCGTCCGCCCATGCCCGGCGCCCCGGCCATGCCCGCGCGGCCCGCGCCACGGCCGGATCGCCCGCCCGCACCACCGGCGCCCGCGCCGCCGGGCCCGGCGCCCGTGCCTGCGGTCGCGCCCGTGCCGATGCCGGCTCCCGGCCCGAACCCGGCGCCGAATCCGGAGGCGCCGACGCCACCGCCACCCGCACCAGCGCCACCGCCGATGCCGGCTCCGGCGCCGCCACCGGGACCGAACCCGCTGGTGGAGGACGGCGTGTAGCCCGCCGCCGTGGTCCCGTCGAAGGCCGGGTTGTACCCACCCGAACCGGTGCCCGGCGTGAAGCCGGCGGGGGTCGGGGTCTTCGGCACGGTGGCCGACGGGTTGGTCGAGTTGAACTGCGGCAGGTCACCGGTGCTGGCCGGCTTGAAGTCGCCGGGCATGCCCGACGCGCTGGGCATGTTGCCGGCGCCGCCGACCCCGCCGGGCACCCCGCCCGGGACGCCGCCGCCGGAGAAGACGTTGCCCTGCCACGCCGTGTACTGCGGCATCCCGCCCGCGTTGTTCATGCTGGCCTGGTAGTAGGCGTTGAACGCGTCGACGTTCGCCTTGCCGCGCTGGTTGTACTGCTCGATCTGCTCGTCGACGTCCGACATCGGGTTGATGCCGTCCAGGAAGTTGCCATCCGGCGGCTGCGCCGGCACCTCCTGCACCTTGGACTTCACGGTGTCGAAGGCCGCGGCCTGGTCGTTGAGGTAGGTGTGGCTCTTGCCGAGGTTCGTGGCCGAGTCCTGCAGCCAGATGCCCAGCGGGTGCGCGCCGGCCTGCGCCTGACCGGAGGCCATGCCCTTCCAGGCGTTGTCCATCAGGTCGTTGATCTGCTGGATGAGCCGCCCGCGCTCCTCGTGCACGCTCTTCAGGCTGTTCGCCGCGTTGGCGCCCGTGACCAGCGAGGTCGCGTTGCCAGGGCTGATCTGCTCCCAGATCTGCCGCGCGTCGATGGTGCGGCCCGCGATGTTGGCCTCGTGGTGCTCCGCCTCGGGCGTGCTCATCAGGCCGACGAGACCGCCGACGACCGCGCCGACCCCGGCGCCGACCGCCGTGCCGACACCCGGGACGACCGATCCGACCGCCGCGCCGACGGCCGCGCCCGTGGCGACGCGCCCGACCGTGTAGTCGTCAACCATGGCTCCACCCCTCCTGCTGCCGAATCTGCATCACGCGTCCCCCTTCAGGTGCTGAACCATCGCGACGGCGACCTCTTCGACGATGGGACAAGGATTCGTGGCGTTGGGCCCGACGAGGATGCTCGACGTGACCCCGACCGCCAGCTGGTCGGTGACCCCGACCCACAGCGCGCACGAGCCGTTCGGCCGGAGGTCGGCGTTGTCCGCGTACACGGCCGGGTAGCCGGCGATGGTCGTCGGCTCGAAGTACTTCGACGCTCCCCTGGTGGCGTACACCCCGGTCAGGCCGTTCTCCTGCACCGCGAGCGGCGAGATGAAGATCTTGTTGGCGTCGTGCGCGGCCGACTGCCACTGGCACCGCGAACCGGTCTGGCCCGGGATGACCTCGCCCGGGGTGGCGAGCCCGATGGCGCTCGCCTGACCGTCCGACAGGCCCGCGCACGGGTTGCCGGTCAGCGCGTCGGCGGCCAACGGGGCCGGCACCCGCAGCGACGGGTCGATCGACGGGGCCGTGCTCGGTGCGGCGGCGGTGCCACCGCTCGACGAGCAGGCGGTGAGGAGTGCGGCGGCAGCCACGGTGGCGGCCGCCAGGCACGTGCGGATCATGCTCAGACTTCCCGGTACCGGCCCACCGACTGGTGCGTCTCGGCCTCTTGCTCTTCGACGATGCCCGCGGCCTTCTCCAGCGCCGCGATGTAGTTCTGGACGTAGTCGACCATCCGCTGGTGCTGGAGCAGGAGGGTCTCGCCGGAGGCCTTGGCCGCCTTGTTGATGAAGTCGCCGCTGGCGAACTCCTTGCCGGGGGGCGCGACGCGCGCGACCGCCTGCGCGTTCGCCAGGTCCGTCTGGAGGTCGTCGCGCAGCTCTTTCCACTTGCTGATCACGCCACGCACCTCGTCCGGGGAGAACTGGTACCCGCCAGGACTGCCGTTGCCGCCCACCTGGATCGGTGCCGGCGGCGGCACCTCCGTGAGCCGGTCGGTCGGCTTCTCACCGGTCATCGCCAGGAACCCCCTACGTTCTCGCCGGTCCGCGTTGATCGCCCGGATTGGATGCTAGCGCAGGCCACCCGGTTCCGGGCCCGAACAGGAAAAACCGGGCAGGTCCCGCGAGCTGCGGAAACCTGCCCGGTTCTCCGGTTCGACGACCTACTGGCCTGCCTTCACCTCGAGGCGGACCGAGGCCTGCACGTCGGGGTGCAGGCGCGCGTTCACCGAGTGCTTGCCGACGGTCTTGATGTGCCCGTCGGTCTCCAGGACGCGCTTGTCGAGCAGCGGGCCGCCCGCCGCCTTGATCGCGTTCGCGATGTCGGCGGTGGTGACCGAGCCGAACAGCTTCTTCGAGCCGGCGGCGGCCTTCGCGGTCAGCTCGACGGTGCCGAGACCCTCCAGCGCGGCCTTGACCTCACGAGCGTGGTCGAGGTCGCGGATGCGGCGGGACTCCTGCGCGCGTCGGATGGTCTGCACGTTCTTCTCGGCGCCCTTGGTGGCCTGGATGGCGTAGCCGCGGGGCAGCAGGAAGTTGCGCGCGTAGCCGTCCTTGACCTCGACGATGTCGCCGGGGCCGCCGAGGTTCGCCACGTCAGTGGTGAGGATGATCTTCGCCATGATGTGGTCCCTCCTCAGCGCGCGGTCGAGGTGTAGGGCAGCAGCGCCATCTCGCGGGAGTTCTTGACCGCGGTGGCGATGTCGCGCTGGTGCTGGCTGCAGTTGCCGGTCACCCGGCGGGCACGGATCTTGCCGCGGTCGGAGATGTACTTCCGCAGCAGGTTGGTGTCCTTGTAGTCGATGAGTTCCGGGTGGCCCTTCTGCTCGGCCTTGCAGAACACGCAGACCTTCTTCTTGGGCTTGCGGATGGGTGGCTTGGCCACGGTGATGCTCCTGGGAATTCAGTACGAGTGGTTGGTCAGAAGGGGGGCTCGTCGGCGAAACCGCCGCTGTCGCCCGCGGGCGGTGCGGAACCCCACGGGTCGTCGGCGGGGGCACCACCGCCGGTGTTCCCGCCGTAGCCGCCGCCACCGCCGCCGCTGCCGCGGCTGACCTTGTTCACCTTGGCGGTGGCGTAGCGCAGCGACGGACCGATCTCGTCGACCTCGAGCTCGACGACGGTCCGCTTCTCGCCTTCCTTGGTTTCGAACGACCGCTGCTTGAGGCGGCCCTGCACGACGACGCGGGCACCGCGCGTCAGGCTCTCCGCGACGTTCTCCGCCGCCTGCCGCCAGATGTTGCAGCGCAGGAACAGCGCCTCGCCGTCCTTCCACTCGCCGGACTGGCGGTCGAAGGTGCGCGGGGTGGACGCGACGGTGAAGTTCGCGACCGCGGCGCCGGACGGGGTGAACCGCAGCTCGGGGTCGGACGTCAGGTTGCCGACCACGGTGATGACGGTGTCTCCAGCCATGGGCTATCCGCCTCAGGCCTTCGCCGCGGCCTTGGCGGCCTTGCGCGGAACCGGCTTGCGGACGACCTTGGTGCGGAGCACGGTCTCCTGCAGCGACAGCTGCCGGTCGAGCTCCTTCACCGCGTCGGGCTCGCTGTTGAGGTCCAGCACGGCGTAGATGCCCTCGGCGTGCTTCTTGATCTCGTACGAGAGCCGGCGACGGCCCCACACGTCGACCTTCTCCACGCTTCCGCCGGACGTGCGGATCACGTTGAGGAACGTGTCCAGAGTCGGGGCGACCTTACGCTCGTCGAGCGTGGGGTCGAGGATGACCATCACCTCGTAATGGCGCGACACAACCACTCACCTCCTGTGGGCTTCACGGCCACGGGCTTTCCGTGGCAGGAGGGTTTGCCGGTTGTCGAGTGTACGTGGCGGCTACGACAGTTTGCGCAGCACCCAGGTCCGCACCAGCGCGGCGCTCACCCCGGCCAGCGCCACGACCGCCAGGAGCATCGGCAGCTGGACGTTGCCCGCGGCCGGCTCGCCGCCGATCGCGCTGGCGTTGCCCGCGTTGCGCACGTCCGCCTGGTCGCCGGCGGAGGTGGACTGGCCGCCCAGCACGCCGACCTGCGGCAGCGCCTGGTCGGGCAGCGTGGCCGAGGACGGGTAGAGCGCGCTCGGCGGCACCGCGACGCCGGCCACCCCGGGCACGGCGGCCGGGATGTTGCCGTAGTTGCGCGGCGGGGCGGTGGCCGATCCGGTGCCCGAGATGCCCGGGACGGTCGTGGCCGCCGGGGTGCCGGGCGCGGGTGCGGTCGTGCCGGGCTGCGAGGAGGGGAGGCCGGGCTGGGAGTAGTTGTTCGCGTAGGTGGTCAGCCCGCAGTTGCCCGTGACCTTGTTCGTGATCGCGTCGAGGGTCTTCTTCTGCTGGTCGGCGCCGATGCCGAGGCCGACGGCGTACGGGTCGCCCGCGTTCTTCAGCGTGGTCGCGACGGCGGTGGCGATCGCGTCGCCCGCGATGGTGCCGCTGGCCGCGTTCGCCGGGATCTGGCCGACGGTGATCGCGCCCGCCTTGCTGACCGTGTCCGCGACCTTCTGCGGGTCCACGCCGTTGAGGTGCAGGAACCACTCCTGCTCCTGCGCGCCTGCCTTGACCACGCCCGCGAGGTCCTTGCCCTGCACGGCGACGCTGTCGCTGAGGGCGCCGATCACGGTGCCGGTGCACGCTTGCGACAGCACGGTGCTCGCCGACGCGGTGCCCGCGGACAGGAGCGAACCGCCGGCGATGGCCGCGGCGACGGCGGTGACGGTGAGCGCTCTACGGGTGGTCTTCATCAGGCCGGTGTTGCGCACGAGCGCGGACCTCCAGTGATCGCAGGCGTGTGTCCCCGGAAGGGATTAACGACGAGCGGACCCAAAGGATACTAAGCGGTAGCTCCGCGTAAGACCCACGAGCGTACTAGTGCGGCACTGACACCCGATAGAGCGACAACGGCGATGAGCATTGGTAGCGCGACGTTGCCGCCGCGGTCCGAACCGCCCGGCAACGCCTCGGCCTGGCCCGCGTTCTGCACCGCCTGGCCGGACTGCGCGGGCTGGCCGAGCGCGCCGTACTGCGGCGCGTAACCCGGGATTTGGCTGCCGTAGCGCAGGCCTGGCGAGGGCGCCCACAACGCGGACACCGCGAACGGCAGGCCCGCGTAGTTGCGCATCGGCGCGTACGCGCTGCCCGAGCCGAACGGCAGGAGGCTGAAGGCCGACGGATCGCCGGCCAGCACGGGGCTGGTCGACCCGGGGATCGCGGCCGGCGCGGCGCCCTCGGTGCGGCCGGGCGTGACTCCCGGCGGGGTCTGCTGGTTGCCGCCGCCCGGTGGGGTCTGCGGCTGCGGCTGGCTCGCACCACCCCCGGTGAGGGCCTTGCCCGTCTGGTCGACCGTGCTGGTCAGGCCGTTGGTGGTGCCCGCGACCGCGCCGTTGACCGCGCTCGCCGCCGGCGCGCCGACGACCGGCAGCGGTTCGACGACCGTGTCCACGACCTTGACGGTGATCTGGCACAGCCCGCCGAGCAGGCCGCCGACGATCGAGGTCAGCCCGTCGGTGACGGTCTTCAGGCCGAGCGGGGTCTTGATGACGTCGCCGGGCTTGGCCGTCACGGTGTCGCCGCACTGTGCGCTGATCGTCTCCGCGCTCGCGGTCGCGGGCAGGGCGAGCGAGACCGATCCGGCCAGTGCGAAAGCGGCGGCGCCCACCGCGGCGGTCCTGCGTGTCCGACCCTGCATCTTCGTCCTCCAGCGCGTCGCTACTGGTTCCAACGAAGCTAGGGCAGGTGCGTGACGCCCGCACGCCGGAACGTGACCGTCAGGCGCGGCGCACCCAGGCGCGGGTCAGAGCGGCGGCCACGACCGCGAGCGCGAACACCGCGATGATCAGCGGTAACCGGGCCGGCGTCGTCGCCGACGGCATCGCCTCGGCGGTCCCGGAGTTCTGCGTGACCACCGGCGGCTCCGTCCCAGCCGGTGGGACGAGCCCGGGCGCGGTGGGCGGGACGACGCCGGGCCGGATCAGCGCCGACAGCGGCGGCGTCAGCGGGACGATCCCGGACCCGGCCACCAGGCCGCCGGTGACGAACGAGGCGGGCACGATCCCGCCGTCCGGGGCCGGGCCGCTGGGCGCCGGGGTCACGTCCTGGCCGGGCTGAGGCGCGCCGGGCGCGGGCTCGCCGGGTTCACCGGGCGCGGGTCGGCCGGGGGCGGGGTCGGACGGCGGGTCGAGCGGCTCGCCGGAGACCACGCTCTGCGTGGCCGCGGACAGGGTGTTCACCGTGCCCTGCACGCCGGGGCACAGCTGCTCGGCGGCCAGGTCGCCGACGACGGGCGCGTCCCCGACACCCAGCGCCTTCGTCAGGTCCGCGACCGGCAGCGCCAGCAGCGGGTCGCGCTGGTCCGGGCCGGTTGGGGCGGACTCGCTGCCGGTGCCGACGGTGAGCACACCGGGCTGGTCGAGCGGGGCGCCGACGTCGAGGGTGAGGGCATCGCCCGGCTCGTCCCGCAGGGTCGCCGCGCAGCTGCCGGCCAGCGCGGGATCGGCCTCCTCGGCGAACGCGCCCGGCGCGGCGAGCGTGGCCGACAGCGCCAGCACGAACCCGGCCACCCCGGCACGGCGCGCGGTCTTCCCCATGAGTCCCCCTCAGGTGTCACGGACCGCGCTCACGGTACTTCATAGCGTCCGCGAGGTTGGCGAGAACCGAGCCGATTCCGCCGGTAGCGTGGCCACATGCAGATCGGTGCGCACGTCCGTGACGACGACCCGCTGACCGCCGCGAAGGAACGCTCGGCCGACGTGGTGCAGTTCTTCCTGGCCGACCCGCAGGGCTGGAAGAAGCCCGTCGCGCAGCCGCCGCGGGCGGACATCGAGGCGGCCGGGGTGGAGGTGTTCATCCACTCCCCCTACATCGTCAACGTGGCCTCCCTGAACAACCGGATCCGCATCCCGTCGCGCAAGCTGGCCGCCCAGCACGCGGCCGCCGCGGCGGAGATCGGCGCGAAGGGCCTGATCGTGCACGGCGGTCACGTCGGCCGCGGCGAGGACGTGGCCGAGGGCCTGGCGAACTGGCGCAAGCTGTTCGAACGGCAGGCGGCCGACGGCGGTTTCGCGGTGCCGATCCTGATCGAGAACACGGCGGGCGGCGACGGCGCGATGACGCGGGAGATGGACGTGCTGGCGCGGCTGTGGGACGAGGTGGCCGAGTTCGGCGCCGGGTTCTGCCTGGACACCTGCCACGCGTTCGCCGCGGGCTGGGAGCTGGACGACGTGGTCGACAAGGTGCGGGCGATCACCGGCCGCATCGACCTGGTGCACCTGAACAACTCACGCGACGAGTTCGCCTCCGGCCGGGACCGCCACGCGAACGTGGTGCACGGCGGCGGCACGATCGACCCGGAGGCGCTGGTAGCCGTCGCGGCGGCCGCGGGAGCGCCCGTGGTGGTCGAAACCCCGGCCGACGGCCAGGCCGACGACATCGCCTACCTGCGGGAGAAGCTCGGCTGACCCCTGCCATGATCGCGACCGCTGTCGTGATCGAGGGGGAAGAAGTGAAGAAGTTTCCGATCGTGTTGGCCGTCGGTGTGTGCCTGGTGGCTTCCGCGTGTTCGTCCAAGGGGCGGACGCCGCTGGACGACGCACCCAGCCCCGCGGCCGCCTTGCAGCAGCTGGACACGCTGGTCGTGGCGCCCGAGGACGTCGAGCTGCGGTACTACAGCTCCGACTGGGCGCAGTTCAAGGCCGCGCCGGACATGAAGCAGGGTTGCAGCGTCCGGGACCGGGTCCTGCGGCGGCAGGGCACCGGGACGAAGGTCAAGGGGAGCTGCCGGATCACCGGCAAGTGGACCTCGCCCTACGACGGGCAGACCGTCAAGGTCGAATCGGGCATGGAGGTCGACCACGTGGTGGGCACCGCCGAGGCCAACCGGTCCGGCGTGCGCACCTGGTCGAAGGCCGACAAGGAGCGGTTCGGCAACGACGAGCGGTTCCTCGTCGCGGTGAGCAAGGGCAGCTACCAGCAGCGGAACGGCCAGGACCCGGCGCACTGGCTGCCCCGGGGCCACCGCTGCGAATACGCCGCGCTGTACGTGCAGGCCAAGGCCGCTTACCGGCTCACCGTCGACCAGGCCGAGAAGTCCGCATTGGCCGGCGTGCTGCGGGGCTGCTGATCTCAGACCGCGTGCCGGGCCCGGCGTCGCTGCAGCACCACCACGTCGCGGGCCCGGTCCAGCACCCCGCCTGCCGGGTCGTCGTCGCCCGCGGCGCGCACCAGGTCCTCGGCCGGGCGGTAGATCTCCCGCAGCACCAGCACGCACAGCCCGATCACGGCCAGGTCCCGCAGCGCGACGAACCCGAGGAACCAGTCCGGCGGCAGTCCCTTGTGGTCGGTGCCGAGGTAGTAGAACATCCGCGGCACCCACACCAGCGCGTCCAGCAGCATCCACCCGAGCAGCAGCCGCCACCGCGGGATCGCCAGCACCGCGAACGGCACCAGCCACAGCGAGTACTGCGGGCTCCACACCTTGTTGGTCAGCAGGAACGCGGCCACCACCAGGAAGCACAGCTGCGCCAGCCGCGGCCGCACCGGCGCGGACAGCCCGACGTAGGCGATCCCGGCGCAGCAGGCCAGGAACAGCGTGCCGCTGACGATGTTCAGCCAGGTCGGCGTCTGCCCGGCCGCGAGCGGGCCGTCGAAGCCGGCCCAGCCGGTGAAGTAGGAGATCACGTTGTAGATCGAGTCCGGGTCCATCCCGCGTTGCGCGTTGAGCCGGAAGAACTCCTGCCAGCCCGCGTTCAGCGTGAGCGCGATCGGCAGGTTCACGGCCAGCCAGGTCCCGACCGCGGTGCCCGCGGTGACCGCCCACGGGCGGAGCTTCCCGGCGCGGATGCACAGGATGAGCAGCGGTCCGAGCAGGAACAACGGGTACAGCTTCGCGGCCGCGCCGAGCCCGATCAGCAGCCCGGCGACCGCCGGTTTGCGCCGCGCCCATGCCAGCAGCCCGGTCGCGGCGAACGCGGTGGCCAGCGTGTCGAAGTTGGTGAACGCGTGCACCAGCACCAGCGGTGAGATCGCCGCCAGGCACGCGTCCCACGGTCTGCGGTTCGCGGTGCGGCCCACCGCCCACACCGTGACCAGCCAGGCCAGCGCGAGCCAGAACGCGGTGATGTTGAAGTAGATCGCCACCGGCAGCGCCCCGGGCAGCCACCCGGTGTCGGAGATCGCCTTCCACGCCTGCGTGATCTTCGCGTTCGCCCACTGGAACAGCCCGGTCAGCACCGGGTACTCCATGTACCGAACGTGCGCGTTCGGCGTGCCGGCGTCGTCGATCCAGCTCGTCCGGTACGGGAACGTGCCGGGCTGGTCCAGCCGCTCGGCGCTGAACAGCGGCACGACGTCGCTGTAGCACATCGCGACGTACGGCCGGCCGGACCGCCAGTCCAGCTGGGTCTGCCCGTTGTCGTCGACGTACTGCTGGATGCAGCTGGCCTTGCCGAACCAGCACAGCATCAGCGCCAGCGTGGCCAGCGCCAGCCCGACCCGCTGCGGCGTCCAGAACCAGTGCCGCCCGACGGCCGCGTGCTCGCCGAGCGGTCCGCCGATCGGTCTGCTCGCGGCCGCGACCAGCGGATCGGTCCGGGACGGCGCGACCCGCTGACCGGCGTCGAGTGACGCCGGCGCGGGTTCGGCCGAGGTGGTCTCGTCGGTCGGGCTGGACACCCGCGCGATGTTACGGCCTCCGGCGTGAGCCGGGGATCAGCCGTTGTCGCGGGTGTTCGTCGGCCCGAAGTCGTCGCCGCCGGGGAACGTGAAGGTCGGCGTGTTCCGGCTCCGGCTCGTCGACGGCTCCGTGGACTCCGAGGTCGGCGGCGTCGACGGCGGGGGCGACGACGGCGTGCTGGAGTTCGTCGTGCTCGGCCTGCTGGACGACGGCTTCGTCGAGGACGACGCGTCGTCGCCGGCGGTCGCGCTCTTGCCGATCGGCGACACCGTCGGGAACTTCTCGCTGGGCTTGCCCCTGAGGTAGTCGTTCAGGAACTGCTGCCACATCTTGGCCGGCAGCCCGGTCGACGAAACCGCGTTGCCGTTCTTGTCCCGCAGCGGCGTGTTCTTGTCACTGCCGACCCAGGACGCGACCGAGACCGACGGCGTGTAGCCGACCATCCACACCTGCGAGTTGTCCTTTTCCGACCCGGAGCCGTTGCCGGCGCTGGCGTCGTACTGCTGGGTACCGGTCTTGCCGGCGCACTCGTGGCCGCTCGGGCAGCTCAGCTTCGAGAACTCGATGACCGGCTTGAGCGCGTTGGTCACGTTGCCCGCGATCTGCTTGCTCTTGTTGGCGTCACCCTCGGCGAACGCCGGCTTCGGGTTGCTCGACGGCTGGTACACGATGTCGCCGCCCGGCGTGGTCACCTTCTGCACGAAGTGCCGGTCCAGGTAGGTGCCGTTGTCGGCGATCGTCGCGTAGCCGGACGCCATGTCCAGCGGCGACGCGGCGGTCGAACCACCGCCGAGCGCGATGTTGTTGTCGACGGCCTTCAGCGAGGTGACCCCGGCCTCCTTCGCCGCTTCGGCGACGGCCTGCGGACCGGTCACGTTGGCGACCATGTCGAAGAACACGGTGTTGGTCGAGCGCATCGTCGCCTCGGCGACCGTGCACTCCTTCGAGCAGCTGTTGGACGCACCCGCGTTGTTGATGTAGCGCGGGTTGCCGTTGGGCAGCACGCCGAACTGGCGGTGGGTGGTGCCGTCGAACGTCTCGCCGAGGCCCTTCCCCATCTTCAGGAACGCGACCAGGTCGAACGTCTTGAACGACGACCCCGGGTTGCGTGCCGTGTTGGCCCAGTCGATGTAGTCGGTCTTGTCGTTCGGGCCGCCGTAGTAGGCGATGACGCCGCGGGTCTTCGGGTCGACCGCGACCAGCGCCTTCTTCAGCTCCGCGGGCTGCCCCTGCATCACGTCGTTGACGGCCTTCTCGGCCAGCCGCTGCGCGTTGGGGTCGATCGTCGTGTAGACGTTGTAGCCGTTGGCCTGGATCTTCTCCTTGGAGTAGCCCGCGGCCTCCAGTTCGGCCTCCACCTGCGCCTGGATGAAGGCGTTGTTGCCGGTGATCGCCTGCGGCTTGGTCTGGTCCTTCGGCAGCGGCGTCGGGTACTGGGCGGACTGGCGGTCGGCCTGCGTGATCCAGTTGTACTTGAGCATCTGGTCCATCACGTAGTTCCAGCGCCACGTGGTGTACTCGGCGTTCTCCGACTTGCCGGGGCCCTGGATCATGCCGGCCAGCAGCGCCGCCTCGGACTGGGTCAGCTCGGCCGAGGTCTTGTTGAAGTACGCGTGCGCCGCCGCCTCGATGCCGTACGCGCCACGTCCGAAGTAGACGATGTTCAAGTAGGCCGTGATGATGTCCTCTTTGGACTGCGTCTGGTTCATCTTGAACGACTTGACCAGCTCGGTCGCCTTGCGGGTGAGCGTGGGCGCCTCGTTCTCGGTGGCCTTCTTGATGTACTGCTGCGAGATGGTCGAACCACCGCCGGAGCCGCCGGTCAGGTTGTTGTAGACCGCGCCGAGGATGCCCATCACGTCGAAGCCGTTGTTGGTCTCGAACGTCGCGTCCTCGGCCGCGTACACGGCGTGCTTGACGGTGTCCGGGATCTGGCCTGGCTTGAGGATCTGGCGGTTGCCGCTGTCCGGGATCTCCTTGCCCATGACGGAGCCGTCGCTGTAGTAGTAGGTCACCACCTGGTCCTGCTGGGCCAGGACCTCCTCCGGCGTCGGCACGTCGACCAGGAAGTAGGTGATCGTGAACGCGATCGCGGGCAGCACCACGAACACGCCGAAGAAGGCGTACAGGGTGCGCCGGATGATCTTCCAGCGCCGCTTCTTGCGCTGCTTCGGCGTCAGGGCCGCCTTGCCCTTCTTCCCCTTCCCGGTCTCCTCGGGCGCGTCGTCCTCGGGACCGGAGTCGTTCAGGGGCTCGTCGACGTAGTCGTCGTAGTCGTCGTGGTACCCGCCGGCGTGCAGCTCGGCGTGGGTGAGCAGGCCGGGCTCGGAGTCGCCCATGCCGGGACGGCGGCCGGCCGCGCCCGCGGCGGCACCGGCGACTGCACCATAAGGCGCTGGAACTGGGCGCCACGCACGCCTTCGCCTCGGCGGAGATCGGAA
>NZ_JBEXTZ010000042.1:0-66902 GCF_040614195.1 Amycolatopsis sp. NPDC006125 | reverse complement strand
CCTGGTCGGGCAGTACGTCGGCCACACCGCCGAGAAGACGGCGACGGTGTTCGAGCCTCGCCGATCGCTGGAACCGGCGCGTCCTGCTCGCCGCGGTGTGCGCAGGCCAAGTGGTCGTCGCGGTGCCGCTGCTCGGCAGCAGCCTTCCGGTGATCTACCTCGTCATGGCTCTGCAGTCCGGTCTCGCAGCGGTGTTCGAGCCCGCCCGCAGCGCGCTCGTCCCCGCGCTGGCTCCCGGGCAGACCACCGCCGCCAACGGGGCGCTCGGCGTCGGCACCTGCGTCGCCCGCCTCGGGGGCAGCGCGCTCGGCGGGGTGCTGCTCGGCTTCGCCGGCCTCGGCGCCGTCGTCGTCGCCTACGGCGCCGCCCTCCTGGCCGCGATCGGCTTCCTCGCGCCCCGCTTCGCCGAACCCCGGCCCGCGCACCGGGCCCCAGCGGTCCGGGCCTGGCTCGACGGGCTCGCCGACATCCGCCGCGACCACCGGCTCCGCCTGGTGATCTTCATGACCACCCTGATGTCCGCCGGGCAGGGGATGTTCGTCGTCCTGTTCGTCCTGTTCGTCAGCGGCCCGCTCGGCCAGGGCGAAGCCGAAACCGGGCTGTTGCGCGGTGTCCAGGCCATCGGCGGGCTCGCCGCGGGCCTGGCCATCGCCACCGTCGCCCGCAACGCCGCCCCCGCGCGGCTGCTCAGCTGGGGCACCGTCGCGTTCGGACTCACCGCCGCCGTCATCTGGAACGCCCCGGCGCTGACCAGCGCGTTCGGCGTCTACATCGGACTGTTCATCGCCGTCGGCGTCCCGGTCGTCGTGCTCAACGCCGGGCTGCTGTCGGTCGTCCAGACCGTCAGCCCGCCGGGCAGCACCGGCCGCGTGCTCAGCACCGGCTTCGCCGTGCAGGCACTGGCCCAGGTCGCCGGCATGCTCGGCGCCGGCGCGCTCGTCGGCCCGCTCGGCCTGACCCCGCTGCTGAACTTCCAGGCCGCCCTCAACCTCGTCGCGGGCGCGCTCGGGGTGCTCTGGCTGGTGCGGCGGATGACTACGGTGGAGCCGTGCCCCACCTCTACGCCACCAGCGACCTCCACGTCACCCACAACGGCAACGCGCCGCTGATCGACGAAGTCCGCCCGGACTCGCCGGAGGACTGGCTGCTGGTGGCCGGTGACGTCGCCGAGAAGATCGAGGCGATCACCGCCACGCTGGCGACCCTCAAGGAGCGCTTCGCCGAGGTGGTGTGGGTCCCGGGCAACCACGAACTGTGGACCGTCCCGCGCGACGGCAACGACCTGCGCGGCGAGGCCCGCTACCGGCACCTCGTCGAGCGCTGCCGCGAGATCGGCGTCCGCACCCCGGAGGACGAGTACCTGGTCTGGCCCCACGCCGACCGGCCGCTCACCATCGCCCCGCTGTTCCTGCTCTACGACTACAGCTGGCGCACCCCGCAGGCCGAGGACGCCTCCCTCGCCGAGGCGCTCGACCAGGCCCGCGAGGCCGGCGTGGTGTGCACCGACGAGTTCTACCTGCACCCCGACCCGTTCCCCACCCGCCAGGACTGGTGCGCCGACCGGCTCAAGTTCAGCGAGCAGCGCCTGGACGCCGTCCCCGCCGACCACGGCACCGTCCTGATGTCGCACTGGCCGCTGCACCGCCACCCGACCGCGCCCCTGCGCTGGCCGGAGTTCGCGCTGTGGTGCGGCACCACCCGCACCGAGGACTGGCACCTGCGCTACCGCGCCGAGGTCGCCGTGTTCGGGCACCTGCACATCCCGCGCACCACCTGGGCCGACGGCGTCCGCTTCGAAGAGGTGTCGCTGGGCTACCCGCGCGAGTGGCGCAAGCGTGCCCGCGGCCCGGTCCCGCTACGCCGCATCCTCTGACTTCGGCCGCAACGCCAGCAGCGGCACCGCCGCCGCCAGCACCCCGGCCGCGACGAGGAAGCTCAACGCCGGGTTGGCGTGGTAGAGCCCGGTGAACACCGCGGGGGAGGCCGACATCCCGAGGAACCGCAGCGCGGTGACCACCGAGATCGCGCCGCTGCGCCCGTTGCCCTCCCCGCCGAGCACCGTCGCGTTGATCCCGACCAGCACCAGCTGCCCGCACACCCCGCCGACGGCCCACGCGATCGTCACCGCGGGCAGGGACGGGAACAGCCCGATCGAGGCCATCGCCGCCGCGCCCAGCAGCAGCCCGGCGGCCAGCGCCACCCGCGGCCCGAACCGGTCCGAGGCGGCGCCGACCAGCCGCGCGGCCAGGAACCCGGCGATCCCGTAGGCGGTCAGCACCAGGCCCCGCACCCCGGGCGTCAGCGCGAACAGGTCGTCGACCCGGAACGCGACCAGGAACGGCAGCCCGGCCAGGCACGCCCAGGCCAGGAACACCACACCACCGGCCCACAGCACCACCGGCCGCCACGCGTCCCGCAGCCGCGACCCGGGCTCGCCGGCCCGGTCGTCGGGCGGCAGCGGGCTCGCCGCCAGCGCCAGCGCGACCAGCGCGATCCCGGCGAACGCCCACCGCCAGTCGGCCTCCGCGGCCAGCCCGCCGATCAGGGGCGCGGACGTCTGCCCGAGCGCCTGCATCGCCCCGAACGTGCCGAGCGCCCGGCCGAGCCGGTCCGCCGGGGTGATCGCGGCGAGCTTGGTCAGCAGCAGCGGCGTGGTGAACGCGTTGGCCACGCCCTGCAGCCCGCGGGTGACCTGGAACAGCCAGAACCATGGCACGAGCGCGGCCAGCGCCGCCGCCAGCACGTAGCCGGCGTAGGCGACCCGGATCGTGCGCACCGGGCCCCAGCGCGCGCCGTAGGTCCCGGACACGAGCATGACCAGCGCGAACGGCAGCAGGTAGGCGGTCAGCGAGGACGCCGCGGTGCCCGGTGACACGCCGAAGCTGGCCGACAGCTCGGGCAGCATCGACGACACCACCCCGCCCCCGAACGGGCCGAGGAGGCCACCGACGTAGAGCGCGGCGCGGGCGGGCCGCCCGCTCACCGGCCTGCCGGTCCCGGTCCCTCCGCGCCCGGACGACGCCGCCGCAGGTAACGCTCGAACTCGGCGGCGATCTTCTCGCCGCTCGACTCCTCCAGGGTGATCGCGGTCTCCGCGTCGCCACGCTCCTCCAGGGACCGGACGTACTCGGCGATCTCCTCGTCCTCCTCGGCCATCTCGCTGACCGTCTGCTGCCACTCCTCGGCCTGCTCGGGCAGCGCGCCCAGCGGCACCTCGACGTCCAGGACGTCCTCGAGCTTGTGCAGCAGCGCCAGCGTCGCCTTCGGCGAGGGCGGGTGGGACACGTAGTGCGGCACCGCGGCCCAGATGGAAATCGCCGGGATGCCCGCCTGCACGCACGCGTCCTGCAGGATGCCCACGATGCCCGTCGGGCCCTGGTAGCGGCTGCGCTCCAGCCCGAACCGGGCCGCGGCCTCCGGGTCGTAGGCGGTGCCGGTGACCGGGACCGGGCGGGTGTGGGCGGTGTCGGCCAGCAGGGCGCCGAGCGTGACGACGGTGGTCACCCCCAGCTCCTCGATGTGGTCGAGCAGCTCACGGCAGAAGGCGCGCCACCGCATGTTCGGCTCGGGGCCGGTCACCAGCACGATGTCCTGGTCGTAGCCGGGCGGGTGGCAGATCGCCAGCCGCGTGGTCGGCCATTCCACCCTGCGGGTGACGCCGTCCACCATCCGCACCGTCGGGCGGCTGACCTGGAAGTCGTAGTAGTCGTCCGGCTCGAGCTCGGCGAGCGGCTTGGCGTCCCAGCTCAGCTGGAGGTGCTCCAGGGCCGTGCTGGCCGCGTCACCTGCGTCGTTCCAGCCTTCGAAGGCCAGGATCATCACCCGGTCCCTGGCCGTGGTGTCCTCCGGGTCCGGGGTCTCGGGCTGTGGGATCGCGTCGGCTGGGTCACTCACCCACCCAGCCTACGACCCGGCGGGCGGTGACGAGACCGTAGCCTGGTGTCATGTCCGGTCGTTTCTCGTCACCGCTGCTGGACGCCCTCGCCGCCCGTGTGGTCGTGGCGGACGGGGCGATGGGCACGGCGCTGCAGGCGCACGAGCTGTCCCTGGACGACTTCGCGGGCCTGGAAGGCTGCAACGAGATCCTGAACGTGACCCGCCCGGACGTGGTGCGGGGCATCCACCGCACCTACCTGGAGGCAGGCGCGGACGCGGTGGAGACGAACACCTTCGGCGCGAACCTGGCGAACCTGGGGGAGTACGGGATCGCCGACCGCATCGCCGAGCTGGCCGAGGCGGGGGCGCGGCTGGCGCGGGAGACCGCCGACGAGCACGCGACGCCGGACCGCCCGCGCTTCGTGCTCGGCTCGGTCGGCCCGGGAACCAAGCTGCCCACGCTCGGCCACGCGCCGTACGCGCGGCTGCGGGACGCCTACGCCGAGCAGGTGACCGGCCTGCTGCACGGCGGGGTGGACGCGGTGCTGGTGGAGACCTCGCAGGACCTGCTGCAGACCAAGGCCGCGATCCTGGGCGCGCGCCGGGCGATGCGCGGGGCGGGCCGCGAGGTGCCGGTGATCGCCTCGATCACGGTGGAGACGACCGGCACCATGCTGCTGGGCACCGAGGTCGCCGCCGCGCTGGCCGCGCTGGAGCCGCTGGGCATCGACGTGATCGGGCTGAACTGCGCGACCGGCCCCGCCGAGATGAGCGAGCACCTGCGGACGCTGTCGAAGTCGGCGCGGGTGCCGCTGTCGGTGATGCCCAACGCCGGCCTGCCCGAGCTGGGCCCGGACGGCGCGGTCTACCCGCTGTCGCCGGAAGGGCTGGCCGAGGCGTTGTCGGGGTTCGTGCGCGAGTTCGGCGTCGGCCTGGTCGGCGGCTGCTGCGGCACCACCGGCGAGCACATCCGGCAGCTGGCCGAGGCGGTGCGGGACGCCGAGCGCGCGCCCCGACGGCCGCGGCACGAGCCGGGCGTGTCCTCGCTGTACCAGGCGGTGCCGTTCGAGCAGGACGCCTCGGTGCTGATGGTGGGGGAGCGCACCAACGCCAACGGCTCCAAGAAGTTCCGGGAGGCCATGCTCGAAGGCCGCTACGAGGACTGCGTGGAGATCGCGCGCGAGCAGACCCGCGACGGCGCGCACCTGCTCGACCTGTGCGTGGACTACGTGGGCCGGGACGGTGCGGCGGACATGGCCGAGCTGGCCGGGCGGCTGGCGACGGCGTCCACGCTGCCGATCATGCTCGACTCCACCGAGCCCGCGGTGCTGCAGGCCGGGCTGGAGCGGCTGGGCGGCCGGTGCGTGGTCAACAGCGTCAACTACGAGGACGGCGACGGCCCGGACTCCCGCTTCCAGAAGATCATGCGGCTGGTGTCCGAGCACGGCGCCGCGGTCGTGGTGATGTGCATCGACGAGGAGGGCCAGGCCCGCACCGCCGAGTGGAAGGTCCGCGTCGCCACCCGCACGATCGAGGACCTGGTGACCAACTGGGGCATGCGGGTCTCCGACATCATCGTCGACTGCCTCACCTTCCCGATCACCACCGGGCAGGAGGAGACCCGGCGCGACGCCCTGGAGACGATCGAGGCGATCCGCGAGCTCAAGCGCCGCTACCCGGAGGTGCAGACGACGCTGGGCATCTCCAACGTCTCCTTCGGGCTCAACGCCGCCGCGCGCCAGGTGCTCAACTCCGTGTTCCTGCACGAGTGCGTCGAGGCCGGGCTGACCACGGCGATCGTGCACGCGTCGAAGATCCTGCCGATGGCCCGGATCCCGGACGAGCAGCGCGAGGTCGCGCTCGACCTGGTCTACGACCGCCGCCGGGAGGGCTACGACCCGCTGCAGAAGCTGATGTCGTTGTTCGAGGGCGTGTCGGCCGCGTCCAGCCGGGCTTCCCGCGCCGAGGAGCTGGCCGCGTTGCCGCTGTTCGAGCGGCTGGAGCGGCGGATCGTCGACGGCGAGCGCACCGGGCTGGAGGCCGACCTCGACGCGGCCCTGGCGGAGAAGCCGGCGCTGGACATCGTCAACGACACCCTGCTGTCCGGCATGAAGACCGTGGGCGAGCTGTTCGGGTCCGGCCAGATGCAGCTGCCGTTCGTGCTGCAGTCCGCCGAGGTCATGAAGACCGCGGTGGCCTACCTCGAGCCGCACATGGACAAGACGGACTCCTCCGGCAAGGGGAAGATCGTCCTGGCCACGGTCAAGGGCGACGTGCACGACATCGGCAAGAACCTGGTCGACATCATCCTGTCGAACAACGGTTACGACGTGATCAACTTGGGTATCAAGCAGCCGGTCAACGCGATCCTGGACGCGGCCGACGAACACGGCGCGGACGCGATCGGCATGTCCGGGCTGCTGGTGAAGTCCACGGTGATCATGAAGGAGAACCTGGAGGAGATGAACTCCCGCGGAGTCGCCGAGCGCTGGCCGGTCCTGCTCGGCGGCGCGGCGCTGACCCGCACCTACGTCGAGAACGACCTCGCCGAGCTCTACCACGGCGACGTCCGCTACGCGCGGGACGCCTTCGAAGGCCTGCGGCTGATGGACACGATCATGGCGGCCAAGCGGGGGCTGGCGCCGGAGATCAGCGCGGAGGAGGCGGCGAAGAGAGCGGAGCGCAAGGCCCGCCGCGAGCGGTCCCTGCGCATCGCCGAAGCCCGCAAGTCCGCCCGAGAGCCGGAGGCCCCCATTTCCGCCCGTTCCGATGTCGCGACCGACGTTCCCGTGCCCGTGCCGCCGTTCTGGGGCACCCGGGTGGTGAAGGGCATCCCGGTCGCCGAGTACGCCGCTCTGCTCGACGAGCGGGCCACCTTCCTCGGCCAGTGGGGCCTGCGCGGCGCCCGCGGCGGGCAGGGGCCCAGCTACGAGCAGCTGGTGGAGACCGAAGGGCGCCCGCGGCTGCGGTACTGGCTGGACCGGCTGGCCACCGACGGGGTCCTGCAGCACGCCGCGGTGGTGTACGGCTACTTCCCGGCCGTGGCCGAGGGCAACGACCTGGTGGTGCTGACCGAGGCGCACGCCGACGCCCCGGAGCGGGCGCGGTTCACGTTCCCGCGCCAGACCCGTGACCGCTACCTGTGCCTGGCCGACTTCTTCCGGCCCCGCGCCACCGGCGAGGTCGACGTGCTGCCGCTGACCCTGGTCACCATGGGACAGCCGATCGCCGACTACGCCAACGAGCTGTTCGCGAACGACGCCTACCGCGACTACCTGGAGGTCCACGGCCTCGGCGTGCAGCTCACCGAGGCGCTGGCCGAGTACTGGCACCGCCGCGTCCGGCAGGAGCTGCACTTCACCAGCGGCCGCGCGGTCGCCGACGAGGACCCGCGCTCGGTCGAGGACTTCTTCAAACTGGGCTACCGCGGCGCCCGCTTCTCCCTCGGCTACGGCGCCTGCCCGAACCTGGAGGACCGCGCGACCATCGTGGAGCTGCTCGACGCGGAACGGATCGGCGTGAAGCTGTCCGAGGAGTTCCAGCTGCACCCCGAGCAGTCCACCGACGCGATCGTGGCCCACCACCCCGAGGCCAAGTACTTCAACACCTGAGCAGAGGGAGAACCACTTGACGGACGGCCTTGCTGCCGTGCTCTGGGACATGGACGGCACGCTCGTCGACTCGGAGAAGCTGTGGGACGTCGCGCTCTACGAGTGCGCGGAGTGGCTGGGCGGGACGCTGTCCACCGAGCAGCGGCTCACGCTCGTCGGGTCCAACATGGACGCCACCGCGGGCTTCCTGCTGACGGTGACCGGCCACGAGCCGACCGCCGCGGCGGTCACGGAGACCGGCGCGTGGATCCGCGACCGGACGGCGAACCTGTTCGCCGACGAGCTGCCGTGGCGGCCCGGCGCCCGCGAAGCGCTGACCGCGGTGCGCCGCGCCGGGGTGCCCTCGGCGCTGGTCACCTCCACCGAGCGGTCGCTGACCGAGCTGGCGCTGGACACCATCGGACGGGAGTTCTTCGACATCACCGTCTGCGGCGACGAGGTGGACGGGCTCAACAAGCCGCACCCGGAGCCCTACCTGCGCGCGGCGCGGCTGCTCGGCGCGGACCCGGCACGCTGCGTGGCCGTCGAGGACTCCCCGCCGGGCGCCGCGTCGGCCGCCGCCGCGGGCTGCGTCGTGCTGGTCGTGCCCAATGACGTGTCCGTCGAGGCCGGCCCCCGCCGGGTGTTCCGCACCTCGCTGACCGGGGTGGACGCGGACACGCTGCGCGCACTGGTGTGACGTCGCCGTCAGCAGCGGCGGCCCGGATCGCCCCCGGGGCGGGCCGGATGGAAGGATCTACAGACCGTGAAGACCTTCGACGAGCTGTTCGCCGAGCTCACCGAGCGGGCCCGCAACCGACCCGAGGGATCGGGCACCGTGCAGGCGCTGGACGCCGGCGTGCACGCCCAGGGCAAGAAGGTGCTCGAGGAGGCCGGTGAGGTCTGGATCGCCGCCGAGCACGAGTCCGACGACCGGCTGGCCGAGGAGATCTCCCAGCTGCTGTACCGGGTTCAGGTGCTGATGCTCGGGCGCGGGCTGACCACCGAGGACGTGTACCGCTACCTGTAGCGGGGCCGAGAACGAACGAGGAGTGAGGGCATGCTGCGGGTTGCGGTGCCGAACAAGGGAGCGCTGGCCGGGCCGGCGTCGGAGATGCTCGGCGAGGCCGGTTACCGCCAGCGGCATGAGCAGCGCGACCTGACCGTGCTCGACCCGAACAACGAGGTCGAGTTCTTCTTCCTGCGCCCCAAGGACATCCCGATCTACGTCGGCTCTGGCGAGCTGGACCTCGGCATCACCGGCCGCGACCTGGCGCTGGACTCCGGCGCCCCGGTCGAGGAGGTGCTGGCGCTGGGCTTCGGCGGCTCCACCTTCCGCTACGCGGCCCCGGCCGGGCAGGACTGGAAGCCGGCCGACCTGCAGGGCAAGCGGCTGGCCACCTCCTACCCGAAGCTGGTGCGCGACGACCTCGCCCGGCAGGGCGTGGAGGCCGAGGTGATCCGGCTCGACGGCGCGGTGGAGATCTCGATCCAGCTCGGTGTCGCCGACGCGATCGCCGACGTGGTCGGCTCCGGCCGCACCCTGCGGCAGCACAACCTGGTCGCGTTCGGCGACCCGATCTGCGTGTCCGAGGCGGTGCTGGTCCAGCGCGCCGGCAGCGACGCGCAGAAGGCGAAGGCGCAGCTGACCGCCCGGCTGCAGGGCGTGGTGTTCGCGCAGCAGTACATGATGCTCGACTACGACTGCCCGCGGACGCTGCTGGACAAGGCGGTCGCCATCACCCCCGGCCTGGAGTCGCCGACCGTCGCGCCGCTGGCCGACCCGGACTGGGTCGCGGTGCGGGCGATGGTGCCCCGCAAGAAGGTCAACCAGATCATGGACGAGCTGGCCGAGGTGGGTGCGAAGGCGGTGCTCGCCTCCGACATCCGCTCCTGCCGGCTTTGACCGGCGGTGTCCTGCCGGCGTTCGCGCCGATCTGGGCACTGACCGGACTGGGGTACCTGCTCGGCCGGTTCCGCGTGCTCGGCGATGGGGCCGAGGCGGCGCTGACGAAGTACGTCTTCGTCGTCGCGATGCCCGCGGTGCTGTTCACCACCATGCAGGACACGCCGCTGACCGCCCTGCTGAACCCGGGCGTGCTCGCGTTCCTGATCGGCACCGTCGTGGTGGGCGCGATCGGGTTCGCGCTGGGCAAGTGGGTCTTCCGGCGCAAGCTGTCGGAGTGGGCGGTCAGCGGGATGGCCTCCTGCTACGCCAACGCCGGCAACCTGGGCATCCCGGTGCTGCTGCAGCTGTTCGGCGACTCCGCGTTCATCATCGTGGTGATCCTGCTGCAGACGCTGGTGCTGATGCCGTCGCTGCTGGCGCTGCTGGAGACCGACGCGCGGGAGCCGGGCCGCTCGCGGTGGCGGACGCTGCTGATGCTGCCGGTGCGCACCCCGGTGATCGCCGCGTCGCTGGCCGGGGTGCTGTTCCGGGCGAGCGGGCTGCACCTGCCGCACCTGGTGGCGCAGCCGCTGCACCTGCTCGCCTCCGCCGGGGTGGGCACCGCGCTGCTGGTGCTGGGCATGTCGCTGACCTCCGGCGGCCCGCGGGAGCCGATGGGGGCCCGGCGCGCCGAGATGGCTACGGTGATCGGACTGAAGCTGTTCGCTCAGCCCGCGATCACCCTCGGCGTCGGCCTGCTGCTCGGCGTGCCGCACCCGGCGCTGATGATCGTGACGGTGTGCGCGGGGCTGCCCACCGCGCAGAACATCTTCATCGCGACCAGCCAGTACGCCCTGGACAGCCGGTTCGTGCGGGACTGCGTGCTGGTGTCCACCCTGGTGTCGATGGGATCGCTGTCCCTGGTGTCCTGGCTGGTCGGCGAGTTCCTCTAGGGCTCCAGGTCCAGGGCGGCGGCGAAGGTGCCGTCCATGTGGAACGGTGTGGACTGGTGCTGGTGCGCGATCAGCCAGCGGCCGTCGTCGCGGCGCAGGCAGACCGTCGACCGGAACCACAGGGTGAACGGCTCGTCGTGGCCGGCGGGGACCGCGGACATGCGGTTGAGGCTGTGCGCGAAGGCCAGATCGCCGCTGACGGTGGCGCGCAGGTCGCGGACCTCGTAGTCGACCGGGCCGTCGAACCCGGCGAACCAGCCGCGCAGGTTGTCCGGGTCGCGCATCTCGGCCGCGGCGTGGGCCAGCGGCGGGGCGAGGGTGAACGCGACGATCTCCGGCGCGTAGCGGGCGACGACCGCGTCCGCGTCGCCGGCCCGGATGGCGGCCGCCTGCTCCTCGATCACCGCGTGGATTTCGTTCGTGCTGGTCATCGTCGTCCTCCCGGCTAGGGTGTGTGCTTCCACCGGTGACGTCGAGACCGCGGGCCCGGTCTCGACATCCCGGGTGAGGAGTCCGGGAGGGCAGATGAAGTTCCTGGTGCTGATCTACCGCAACGCGGCGTCGCAGGCGGTCTGGGAAAGCCTGGCCGACGACGAGAAGCGGAAGGGGCTCAAGGCGTACGAGGCTCTCGACCGCGACCTGGAGGAGGCGGGGGAGGTGGTGACCTCGGCGTCGCTGGCGCCGCCGGAGACCGGCAAGCGGGTCCTGGTCGCCGAGGGGCAGGTCGTCGCGGGGGACGGGCCGTTCGCCGAGGTCAAGGAGCAGCTGGCCGGGTTCTACGTGCTGGACTGCGCGAGCCTGGAGCGGGCCGTGGAGTGGGCGGCGCGGATCCCGGAGGCGGGGCTCGGCCTGGTCGAGGTGCGCCCCACGCAGGACCTAAGCGTCTTCCTGCCGTGACCGAGGTGCTGCGCGAGCTGGCGCCGCAGGTGCTCGCCGCGCTGGTGCGCCGCTACGGCGACTTCGACCTGTGCGAGGACGCCGTGCAGGAGGCGCTGCTCGCGGCCGCGACGCAGTGGCCGGCCCAGGGGATGCCGGACAACCCGAAGGGCTGGCTGATCACCACCGCGTCCCGGCGGCGGATCGAGCTGTGGCGGTCGGAGGCCGCGCGCCGCCGCCGCGAGGAGAACGTCGCGCTGATGACGCCACCGGACCCGGCGCCGGTGCCCGCGGTGGACGACACGCTCACCCTGCTCATGCTGTGCTGCCACCCGTCGCTGACCCCGGCGTCGCAGGTGGCGCTGGCGCTGCGGGCGGTCGGCGGGCTCACCACGGCCGAGATCGCGCGGGCCTACCTGGTGCCGGAATCCACGATCGCGCAACGCATCAGCCGCGCGAAGCAGCGGATCAAGGCCGCCGGCGCCCGGTTCCGGCCGCCGGCGCCGGACGAGTACGGACAGCGCCTCGCCGCCGTGCTCAACGTGCTGTACCTGGTCTTCACCGAGGGGCACACCGCGAGTTCGGGGGAGTCGTTGCAGCGCGTGGACCTGACCGCAGAGGCGATCCGCCTGGCGCGGCAGCTGCACGCCCGGCTGCCCGGCGAGGGGGAGGTGACGGGCCTGCTCGCGCTGATGCTGCTGACCGACGCGCGCCGCGCCGCCCGCACCGGTCCCGGTGGTGCGCTGGTACCGCTCGCCGAGCAGGACCGGTCGCGGTGGGACCGGGCGATGATCGACGAGGGCACCGCGCTGGTGACGCGGGCGCTGACGACCGCGCCGGTGGGCCCGTACCAGCTGCAGGCCGCGATCGCCGCTGTGCACGGGCAGGCCGCGCGGGCGGAGGACACCGACTGGCGGGAGATCGCCGGACTGTACGAGCTGCTGGCGGCGGTGGCGCCCGGGCCGATGGTGACGTTGAACCGGGTGGTGGCGGTGGCCGAAGTGGACGGTCCGGAGGCCGGGCTGCGGGAGCTGGCGGTGGCGGCGGAGGACCCGGCGCTCGCCGGGCACCACCGCGTGGACGCGGTGCGCGCGCACCTGCTGGAGCGGACCGGTGATCTCCCCGCGGCGGCGGAGGCGTACCGCCGCGCCGCGCGGGGCACCTTGAGCGTGCCGGAGCAGCGGTATCTGGAGGAGCGGGCCCACCGCTGCGCCACGCGCAGTGTATAACGACCTATACGGCGCGCCGTTTAGCGCGCCGGTTGGGCGGCCAGCGCGGCCAGGACCGCCCCGAGTTCGGAGTAGCTTGCCACGACGCCGTCGGTGTTGCCGAGCCGGTGGCGTTCCAGCCGCACCGCGCCCAGGTGCCGGGCCCGGTAGACCAGCGCCCGCCAGCGGGCCTGCGGAGTGTCCGCCGGCCGCCCGTAACCCGCCCAGAACGCGTCCCGGACGGGATCGGGCCGCGACGCGGCGTACAGGCTCCAGTCGGCGGCGGGATCGCCCCAGGACGCCCGGTCGTGGTCCAGCACGCCGTCGATCACCGGCTCCGGCGCGCCGGGGGAGAGGAGCACGTTGGCGGTCCACAGGTCGCCGTGCAGCAGCCGGGGTTCGGTGATCTCGTCGAGCACCGCCCGGCGTTGCTCGACCAGCCGGGCGACGGCCAGCACGTCCGAGGCGTCGAGACCGGCGTCGGTGAGGTCCGCGGCGGTGTCCGCGAAGTACGCCAGCACCGCCTCGCTCCACGTGCCGAACGCCGGGCCGGCGACCGGGCCGAAGGCGGGGCCGCGCACCTCGTGCACGATGCGTGCCAGCGTGCCGAGGCCGCGGTAGAAGGCGGTCCACTGTGGACGCGGGTACGCCCGCAGCCCCAGCGGCGCCGGGATCCCGGGGAGGAACGTCTGGAACACGTAGTCCCGCCCGGCGATGTCCCGCGTCCAGTCCGCGAACAACGTCCGGGGCATCATCCGCGCGATCGGCGCGAAGAACGGCAGGCTCGCGTGCTCGTTGCGCATCAGCTCCCGCTCGACGCGGAACTGCCGCGCGGGTTCCGGCGCCACCCGCAGGACCACCGTCTCCCGGGACGGCAGCTCCACCCGGTAGGTGGTGTTGTACAGACCACCGCCGAGTTCCACCGCGGACACCGGAGGCGCCCCGAACGCGCGCTCGGCCATCGCGGTGATCTCGTCCGCGGAAAGCGGTTGCTGGAACGACCCGGCGGGGCGTGCGATCGACCGCGGCTCCACTAGTCGCGGGGGCGCTTGGGCATCAGGTCGTACAGCTTCTTCCGCGCGCCGTTGTCGTTCTCGTTGCGGGTCTGCGCGACCTGGGTGATGAAGTCCTCGAACACGAAGTCGTCCTCGGCGGGGATCGGGGCCGACGGCTGCTGCCGCGCCAGGTGCCCGTCCAGCACCGCCGCGATTTCGCGGAAGGCGAACGCCTGGGTGGTCTCCGGCGCGAACGTCGTGACCGGCATGCCGTGCGCGGCGGCCTCGTTCATCACCACCCCGAGCGGCACGTGCGCCAGCAGCGGGTACCCGAACTGCTTGAGCTCCTCCAGCGCCGCCACCGCGTACCCCGACATCGGCCGCCGGTACAGGCCCGGCACCACCCCGAAATAGGGGATGGGCGGGCGGTTGAGCGCGGTCTGCACGTAGTACAGCTGGTCGTTGAGCAGGCGCAGCGCCCGGATGCTGGTGCGGTCCGGCTGCACCGGAACCAGGATGCCGTGCGTCGCCGCGAGCGCGTTGTTCGTCAGCACGTCCAGCGCGGGCGGGCAGTCGATGATGACGTGGTCGTAGTTGGCGAACTGCACGACCCGCGCCAGCTGCCAGCCCGGCACCCGGAACTGGTCGAGCCTGCGCACCAGGTCGAACATGCCGGGCGAGGTCGGGATCACGTCGAACGCGCCGCCGGGGCCGATGTTGCTGCGCCGGTGCGGCACGATCAGCTCCTCGACCGGCCCCTTCCACATCTTGGTGAGCGCCTTGGCCAGGCTCGGCGCCTGCGCGGGCACCTCCTCCAGGCCCAGCATCTCCGTGGTCGCGTGCCCCTGCGGGTCGAGGTCGATCAGCAGCACCCGGCGGCCGCGTTCGGCCAGCGCCGCGGCGGCCCCGACGCTCAGCGCCGTCTTGCCGACGCCGCCCTTCTGGTTGACCACCGAGGTGATCTGCACTCGAGCGCTCCCAGGTCAGTCGGTTCTGGCCGCAGAGTAGTGGATCTCGTGCGGCTCGCGGGGGACGGTCACGCCCGTCAGCGTGTCCGCACCATCAGCGCCTGCGCGCCGTGGCCCACCTGGCCCCGTACGTCGGACAGCGTGCTGGTGGCCGTGCCCACCCCGGACGGGCCGACCAGCGTGCGCGCGTCCAGCGCGATCCACTCGCCGACCGGCGCGCGCCGCAGGTGCACGGTCAGCTCGCTGTTGATGAACCACCACTTCGCCGGGTCCAGGAAGTTCGACGCGCCGTTGCCGGTGTCGGCGACCGCGAACAGCCGCTGCAACGGCGTCGGCTTCTCCCCGGCCACCAGCTCGACCCGCTGCCTGCCCCACACCCACGCGGGCCCCGGCTCCGCGGGTGACCCCGCGATGAGCCGCCACTCCATCGCGCCCAGGTAGCCGCCGCGGCCCCAGGTGTCCGGCCACGACGCCGGACGGCAGTCCTCGGGGGACGGTGGCGCCGGCTCCTCGGTGGCCACGTCCGTGGTGTCGGCCTCGGCGATCCGCCACGCCGAAGCCCGCGCCACCGCCCGCGTGCCGTCGTGCAGTTCCGCGCCGAGCAGCTCGACCGACCGGCCTGGACGCTCCACCCAGGACCGCAGCGACAGCTCGGTCAGCGGCGCCGGGCCGAGGATCTCCACGGTGACCCGCGCCAGCAGCCCCGGCCGGTCGGCGGCCAGGTTCTCCAGCGCGCGGGCGAGCAGCGCCGACGGCGGCCCGAAGTGCTGCGCCTCCGGGGTCCATGGCCCGGCCGTGTGCTCCGTCGGCTGGTAGCGATCGCCGCCCAGCGGCAGGTAGAAAGCGTTCTCCGTCATCTCAATCCGCCCACGTCAGTCAGCACGGTCCAGTGCGGTTTCCACACCCGGGTCCGGCTCCGGCCAGCCCGGGTACTCCGGTGGCGTGCCGCCGAACGACGGGCACAGCGACTGGTGCGCGCACCAGTCGCACAGCCTGCTGGGGCTCGGCCGGAAGTCGCCGGTCTTGCCCGCCTTGAGGATCGCCTGCCAGATCGCCTCCAGCGTGCGCTCGAAGCGGCGCAGCTCGGCCTCGTCCGGGGCGTAGGCGAGCGACTGGCCGTCGGTGAGGTACATGAGCTTCAGCTGGCGCGGCACCACGCCACGCAGGCGCCACAGCACCACGGCGTAGAACTTCATCTGGAACATCGCCTTGGCCTCGCCGATCTCGCGGGGCGCGGCGCCGGTCTTGTAGTCCACCACGCGGATCTCGCCGGTGGGCGCGACGTCCAGCCGGTCGACGTAGCCGCGCAGCCGGACACCGGACTCCAGCTCCAGCTCGACGTGCAGCTCGCACGCCTCCGGGTCGAACCGGCGCGGGTCCTCCAGCTGGAAGTAGCTGTCCAGCAGCTTGGTGGCCGACTCCAGCCAGCCCTGCACGTCCTCGCCGTCGAACAGCTCGGCCCACTCCGGGTTGTCGGCCGACAGTTCGCTCCAGGTGGGCGCGAGCAGCTCGCGGGCGCGGTCCGGTTCGCGGTCGGTCTTGGGCAGCGCGAACAGCCGCTCCAGCACCGAGTGCACGAGCGTGCCGCGCAGCTGCGCCTTCGTCGGCACCTCCGGCAGCCGGTCGACCGCCCGGAAGCGGTAGAGCAGCGGGCACTGTTTGAAGTCGCTGGCCCGCGAGGGGGACAGCGCGGGGCGGCGCACGCCGAGCTGGGGATCCGTGGTCGCCGTCTGAGCCATACCCCGCACCCTAAACGAGGGGTCCGACAAGATCGCGACGCCGCGCGCCGCGGCGGGTCACGGCCGTCTGACACCACACGCTCTACCCTGTCCGGCATGGCCGCGACCGGCGAGCACGGACGAAACCAGCCGAGGCGGGTGCTGACCACCGCCGACGGCGGCCTGCTGCTGTTCCGGGTCCAGGACGTGCCGGTGCTGCTGGCCCCGTCCTGGTGGGTCGGCTCGCTCGTGGTGGTGGTGCTCTACCAGCCGCTCGTCGACCGGCTCCTGCCCGGCGCGACCGCGGCCACGTCGTGGGCGCTGGCCGCGGCGTTCGCCGTCCTGCTCGGCCTGTCCGTGCTGGCCCACGAGCTGGGGCACTGCGTGGTGGCACTGCGGATGGGGATCCCGGTGCGGCGGCTGCGGCTGTTCCTGCTCGGCGGTCTGTCCGAAGTGGCCCGCACCCCGCGGCGGCCGGGGCAGGAGGGGCTGATCGCCGCCGCCGGGCCGGTCGTGTCCGTGCTGCTCGCGGCGTTCTGCGGCCTGCTGATGTTCGCCGTCCCGCCGGACGGGGCGGTGTGGCTGCTGGTCGCCGAGTGCGCCGTGGCCAACCTCGCGGTCGGCGTGTTCAACCTGCTGCCCGGCCTGCCGCTGGACGGCGGGCGCATGCTCCGCGCCGGCGTGTGGGCGGTCACCGGGCGCCGCGCCAGCGGCACGCACGCGGCCGTCGTGGGCGGCGGGATCGTCGCGGCCGGGCTGCTGGTGTGGGCGATGTTCGGCATGGTCTCCGGCACCGAGGACCGCTGGCTGCGGCTGGGCGTGTGCGTGGTCACCGCGTGGTTCGTCGCCGCCGGCGCCGCGTCGGAGCTGGCCGCCGACGCCAACCGCGGCTGGCCGGAGGGGCTCGCGGTCACCGAGCTGACCCGGCCGGTGCTGCAGCTGCCCGCGGAGAGCCCGGTGTCGGACGCCCTGGCGGCCGCGGCGGGCAGGGGAGTGGTGCTGGTGCGCGCGGACGGCGTCGCGGCCGGGCTGCTCGACGAGGGCGCCGCCGAACGGCTCGCCGAGACGTCGCCGCAGGCCCCGGCGGAGCTCGCCGCGGAGCCGATCCGCGCCGAGACCGTGCTGCTCGCCTCCGAACCGGGGGAGGAGATCGCCGAGCGGGTGCGCGAGACCGCCGCGTGGCAGTTCCTCGTGGTCGACGACGAGGGCCGCCCGGCCGGGGTGCTGCGCCGGGAGGACCTGCGCTCGGCGCTGTCGGCCCGCCGCGTCCGCTGACCGGCGGGTCTGCGAAGATCGAGCGCTGCGATCGCGCGAGTTTCGAGGAGTCAATCAAGTGCAGGTGAGCGGGCCGTTCCGCCCGGGCGACAGGGTGCGTCTGACCGATCCGAAGGGGCGGAACTACACGCTGGTGCTCGCCGAGGGGGAGGAGTACCACACCCACCGCGGCGCGCTGAAGCACGACGAGCTGATCGGCAAGCCGGAGGGCTCGGTGATCACGTCCGTCGGCGGCACCGCCTACCTCGCGTTGCGGCCGCGGCTGGCGGACTACGTGCTGTCCATGCCGCGCGGCGCGCAGGTGATCTACCCCAAGGACGCGGCGCAGATCGTGATGTGGGGCGACATCTTCCCGGGCGCGCGGGTGCTGGAGGCCGGCGCCGGGTCCGGCGCGCTGACCTGCTCCCTGCTGCGCGCGGTGGGCCCGGAGGGCAGCGTGCTGTCCTACGAGGTGCGCGAGGACCACGCCGAGCACGCGGTCAAGAACGTGGAGCGGTTCTTCCGGGAGCGGCCGTCGAACTGGACGCTGAAGGTCGACGACCTGAAGAACCACAGCGGCGAGGTCGACCGGGTGATCCTGGACATGCTGGCGCCGTGGGAGGTGCTCGACACCGTCCACCGCAGCCTCGTCCCGGGCGGGGTGCTGGTCGTCTACGTGGCGACGGTGACCCAGCTGTCGCGGGTCACCGAGGCGCTGCGGGAGATGCAGGGCTGGACCGAGCCCGAGTCGTGGGAGAGCCTCGTGCGGCCCTGGCACGTGGTGGGCCTGGCGGTGCGCCCGGAACACCGGATGGTCGGGCACACCGCCTTCCTGCTCACCACGCGCCGGCTGGCCGACGGGGTGACCCCGCCGCGGCCGCAGCGCAGGCCGAGCCGCGGCTGAGGTCGTCCGTCAGTTGGTCCGGTCGCCCAGGTAGCACCACACGCCGCCCTCGTTGGCGAGGCCGAGCTCGAAGTCGTTGGTGCCGCCGGGGCCGACCGCGTGCACCGGGACGTAGGCGGTGTCGCCGGTGACGTCCGGGCTGCCGGTCACGGTGACGGTGATGCCCGACGGGATGTCCGGCACCGACTGCGGGCGGCTCGCGCACACCATCGACTGGATGGTCGCCTTGTCCCCGGTGCTGTAGGCGGTGGCGATCGCCTGCGCGGTCTCCTCCGGCGTGGACTTCGCGCCCGGCGCGGCGGTGCCCTTCGGCGTCGAGCTCGACGTCGGCGTGCGGGAGCTGCTGGGCGCCTTCTCGCTCGAGCTCGCCGCCGGCGGGGCGGCGCTCGTGCTGGGGGCGGCGGAGTTGTTGTCGTCGTCGCCACCGGTCAGCAGCAGGATCGCGGCGACCGCGCCGCCGATGACGACCACCGCGGCGATCGCGATGCCGACGATCAGGCCGGTCTTCTTCTTCGGCGGCTCACCGCCCGGCCCGCCCGGGAACTGCTGCGTGGCGTAGGAGTCGGCGTAGGGGTTCTGGCCGAACTGCTGCGTGCCACCGGGGAACCCGGGCGGCGGGGTCTGCGGGTAGCCCGGCTGCCCGCCCTGCGGGTACCCGGGCTGCTGCGGCCCGCCCTGGGGCTGCCCGGGCTGCTGGGGGTAGCCGCCGCCCGGCTGCTGCCCGTAGGGGCCCGGCTGGCCCTGCTGCCCGTAGGGGCCTTGCTGCCCGTAGGGCCCGGGCTGTTGCGGCGGGTAGGTCATGATCGGGTTACCCCTTCTCGGATGGGTGGGCTCAGGACTCGTCGACGCACCAGTTCGACCCCTGTCGTTTCAGCGGCATCTTCGCATTCTGCTGGTCGCCGTTGTAACGCAGCGCGACCGGCACCTTGGCGGTGTCGCCGGTGATCTCGGCCGGGCCGGAGATGGTCGCCTGCAGCTCGGTCGCCGCGTCCCACTGGGACTGCAGCGAGGACACCTCGCTGTCGCTGGCGCCGCCGCAGGTCAGCGCGGCGTACCGGCTGGCGCTGCGGGCGTTCATGGCGTCCACGACCTGCTGCGCGACGCTGTCCGCGCCGCCGGTGCCGCCACCGCCGGCCGCGGTGGAACCGGTCGAGCGGGACGAGCGGGACGACGGCGCGGCGGGGGTCGAGGAGTTCGCGCGCGCGGTGGGGCTCGCGGCCGAGGAAGAGCCCGCGGCGGCCGTGGTGGTGCCGCCGTTCTCCTCGTCGCCGCCGAGCGTGAGCACCAGCGTGACGGCCACGCCGGCGACCACGACCACGGCCGCCGCGATGCCGGCGATCAGGCCGGTCTTCTTCTTCGGCGGCTCACCGCCCGGGCCGTCGAAGCCGCCCCCAGTGTCAAAGCCGCCGGCGCCGAAGCCGGGAGCGCCGTGGCCCGGAGCGCCGAACTGCTGCGTCGTGCCGGCGAACCCGGGCGGCGGCGTCTGCGGTTGCTGCGGCGGCTGGGGCGCGCCCTGCGGGTAGCCGGGCTGCCGCGGTCCGCCCTGCGGGTGTCCGGGCTGCTGCCCGTACGGGCCCGGCTGTCCGTAGGGGCCCTGCGGGCCCTGGGGCCCGGGCCGGCCCGGGCCGTGCGGCGGGTAGGTCATGGACGGCCGTCTCCTCGTTCACGTCGGGTGTCTGCCTGCCTTCGACGCGCCGAAGCGGCATCCGGTTTCTCCCCGGACGCGAACCGGGGCTGTAACGCGAGCGATCGTAGCGCCGATATCGGACAACTCGATCTTGGCCGCCCGGCGTGGCGGCCCGCGATCCGGTGCGGCGACGTGAAAACCGCCCGGGTTTGAAGAAGGAGGAGAAGGGGAAGACGCCCTGTGAATGTCCTGTAAAGCCTTGGTTGGGTGGTCGTGACATGAGTGAATCGCTCACCGCCCGGATGGCCGCTGTTGGTGGCCGGGTGGCTACTGTCCGTAGTTTTTCGAGCGGTTCGCCGACCGCCCGCCGGGACGCCTGTGTAACGGTTCCGTCCGGGTTCGTGATGCGACGCGCCGATCCTGTGATGCGGATAGGGCTTTTCATGTCGGTGATCGCCGGTACCGTGGGTTAAAAGCACTCCGAGGAGGTGCCGACATGCAACACGACCTTCCCGGAGGTCGGCACGAGGACGCCGACCCTTCAGAGATCAGTGGAGCTGGAACGACGCCGGACGAGCAGGCGCGGCAGGTCCGCTTCCTGGAAGAGGAAGTGGCTCTGCTGCGGCGGAAACTAACCGAATCACCCCGTCAGAACCGTGTGCTGGAACAGCGCCTCGCCGAGGCGTCGGAACGAGTCGCCCAGCTCACGGAGCGGAACAACAAGCTCGTGGAGACCCTCCGCGAGGCGCGGGGACAGCTCCTCGCGCTGCGCGAAGAGGTCGACCGGCTCGCCCAGCCCCCCAGCGGGTACGGCGTGTTCGTCGCCGCGTACGAGGACAACACCGTCGACGTGTTCACGGCAGGCCGCAAGATGCGGGTGTCCGTGTCGCCCGCGGTGGAGGTGGACTCCCTCCAGCGCGGTCAGGCGCTCCGGCTGAACGAGGCCCTGACCGTCGTCGAGGCGGGCGACTTCGAGCTCACCGGCGAGGTCTGCTCGCTGCGCGAGGTCCTGACGCCGGCCACGGAGGGTGGCAGCGCCCGCGCTCTCGTCGTCGGCCACGCCGACGAGGAGCGGGTGGTCTGGCTCTCCGACCCGCTGGCCGCGCAGACGCTCAAGCCGGGCGACTCGCTGCTGGTGGACTCGAAGGCGGGCTACGCCTACGAGCGCGTGCCCAAGGCCGAGGTCGAGGACCTCGTGCTGGAAGAGGTCCCGGACGTCCGGTACGAGGACATCGGTGGTCTCGGGCGGCAGATCGAGCAGATCCGCGACGCGGTGGAACTCCCGTTCCTGCACGCCGACCTCTACCGGGAGTACGAGCTGCGGCCGCCCAAGGGCGTCCTGCTCTACGGCCCGCCCGGTTGCGGCAAGACGCTGATCGCGAAGGCGGTCGCCAACTCGCTGGCCAAGAAGGTGGCCGAGGCACGCGGGGACGGCGACTCGAAGGACGCCAAGTCCTACTTCCTCAACATCAAGGGCCCGGAGCTGCTCAACAAGTTCGTCGGCGAGACCGAGCGGAGCATCCGCCTGATCTTCCAGCGGGCTCGCGAGAAGGCCTCCGACGGCACGCCCGTGATCGTGTTCTTCGACGAGATGGAGTCGATCTTCCGCACCCGCGGCAGCGGCGTCTCCTCGGACGTGGAGACCACGATCGTGCCGCAGCTGCTGGCCGAGATCGACGGTGTCGAGGGGCTGGAGAACGTCATCGTCATCGGCGCCTCCAACCGCGAGGACATGATCGACCCGGCGATCCTGCGGCCGGGCCGGCTGGACGTGAAGATCAAGATCGAGCGGCCGGACGCCGAGGGTGCGAAGGACATCTTCTCCAAGTACCTGACGCCGGGGCTGCCGATCCACGCCGACGACCTCGCCGAGTTCGGCGGGGACGCGCAGGCCACGATCGACGCGATGATCCAGAACACCGTCGAGCGGATGTACGAGGAGACGGACGAGAACCGGTTCCTCGAGGTCACCTACGCCAACGGTGACAAGGAGGTCCTGTACTTCCGCGACTTCAACTCGGGCGCGATGATCCAGAACATCGTGGACCGGGCGAAGAAGGCGGCGATCAAGTCGGTGCTGGAGACCAAGCAGCCCGGTCTGCGGGTGCAGCACCTGCTCGACGCGATCGTCGACGAGTTCGCGGAGAACGAGGACCTGCCCAACACCACCAACCCGGACGACTGGGCCCGGATCTCGGGCAAGAAGGGCGAGCGGATCGTCTACATCCGCACGCTGGTCACCGGGAAGAACCAGGAGTCCGGCCGGGTCATCGACACGGCCACGAACACCGGCCAGTACCTGTAACCGCAGGTGGGCCAGGGGAGGCCGCCGATCCGTCCGGGTCGGCGGCCTCCGCCGTGTCATGGGCGCGCCGCGCGCCGCCCCGCCCAGTAGGCGAGCAGCACCCCGCCGGCCACGACCAGCACGCACCCGATCATCAGGGGCACGTTCGGCCCGGCGCAGGACAGCGAGTCCGGCGTGCAGCTGCGGAACGGCCCGCCCTGCCCGCTGGAGTCGTACCGCTCCGCCGAGAACAGGAACACTAGCACCGCCATGCCGTGCACGGGGGCGAGGAGGACCGTCACGGCGAGCGCGGCCGCGCCGGCGCGGAGCCGGCGGATGATCTTGTCGGGCACGTGGTGAAGACGCTTCCCGGCGGTTCCGGTTGCCCGGCGTGTCGTCCGCCGGTGGCCGTATAACGACCTATACTGCGCGCCATGACCGAGCCCGCGGCCGAGATCCGCGCCCCGATCACCGAAGCCGACGTCCTGGCCTGGCTCGAGGAGACCGCGCAGGCGGTGCGCGCGCACGCCGTCCCGCCGGAGGAGCTGATCCGGCTGCTGGGGGAGTTGCGGCGTGCGTCGGCGGCCTGTGCCGACGCGTCGGACTGGGTGCTGCTGGCGGCGCGGGAGGAGGGGGCCAGCCTGCGCCAGATCGCGCCGGTCTTCGGCAAGGGCTACGTGCGGGCGCCGGCGGCGCGGCTGGAGAAGCTGCACCGGCAGGCGCTGAACTCCGAGCAGTGGCTGGACATCCTCCGTCAACGAGCATCAGGCGTATAACGACCTATACGCCGCGGCTTTCGGCGAAAAACCACCGGTGGCCCGCTCCGCGGACGCCCCGGAAAAACCCGCACGGAAAGGACAGTCCCCTGCGAATCGGACTCGGCCTGGCGGCCCTCGGGCGGCCCGCCTACATCAACCTCGGCCGGAGCAGCGAGCTCCCGGTCCGGCGGGACGTGCGGACGATGCGCGAGGCGACGTTCGCGGTGCTCGACGCGGCGTACGCGGCCGGTGTGCGCTGGATCGACGTCGCCCGCTCCTACGGCCGGGCCGAGGAGTTCCTGGCCGGGTGGCTGGCCGAGCGCGGCCACGGCGACCTCACCGTGTCCAGCAAGTGGGGCTACACCTACGTCGGCGGCTGGCGCATGGACGCCACGATGCACGAGGTGAAGGAGCACTCGGCGGGCGTGTTCTCCCGCCAGTGGACCGAAAGCCGCTCGCTGCTCGGCAACGCCATCAACCTCTACCAGGTGCACTCGCTCACCGTGGACAGCCCGCTGTTCACCGACGAGGCGCTGCAGCGGGCACTGGCGGCGCTCAGCGACGACGGCGTGCGCGTCGGGTTCTCCACTTCCGGGCCGAAGCAGGCGGAGGTGATCCGGCGGGCGTTCGAGCTGGAAGTGGCCGGGCGGCCGGTGTTCTCGGCCGTGCAGTCGACCTGGAACCTGCTCGAACCGTCGGCCGGCCCGGCGCTCGCGGAGGCGCACGCGGCCGGGAACCTGGTGCTGGTCAAGGAAACCCTCGCCAACGGCAGGCTGGTGGTCAACCCGCCGCCCGCGATCACCCGCCTGGCGCAACGCTACGCAGTCGGCGCCGACGCGGTGGCGATCGCGGCGGTGCTGGCCCAGCCGTGGGCGGACACGGTCCTCATCGGCCCGTCCAGCCCGCAGCAGCTGGCCGCCAACCTCGCCGCGAACGGCGTCGACCTGCCACGGGGCGAACTCGCGGCGCTGCGGGCGCTGGCCGAGCCGCCGGAACGGTACTGGGATCGGCGATCCTCGCTGCAGTGGCAGTGAAGGCTTCGACTAATCTCAGCGCCCACAACGCATACTGAAGGGAACGTCACCGTGCGTCATGGAGGGATGGTGGTCCTGGCCGCGGTCGTGCTGACCGGGCTCACCGGGTGCGCGGATCGCCCGAACGACCTGGAGACCTACTACGACAAGCCGGCGGACGCGACGACGCCGGTGACGACGCCGTCGGTCTCGACGAGCGTCTCGGTCGGCCAGGCGGCGGCGAACACCCCGGTGAACCACATCGCCGAGGACGTGGCGGCGGCGGTGCTCACCAAGAGCGACCTGTCCGGCGAGGGCGTGCGGGAGGCGGCGGCCCGCGCCGCCAACGGATCCTGCTTCGACGCCGTGCCCGCCGGGGACCCGCGTGGCTCGACCTGGCTCTACAACAGCGGTTCCTCGCTGACGCAGCAGGTCACCGGCTACCTCGACCGCACCGCGGCCGAGGTGCTCGCGCAGGTCGACTGCGACGGCACGGCGCTGACGGTCGCCCGCCCGGCCGGCGCGGAGGCCGCGCGCGCCTGGTGCGACGGCACCACCTGCACGCTGCTGCTGGCCGGCGGGCACGTGCTGTCCGGCCTGCAGGTCACCGCGAGCACGCAGAACCGGGCCGCGGAAGCGGTGAAGGGCCTGGCGTCGCTGGCCGCCGGGAAGCTGCCGCGGAGCTGACCGCCCGGGCGGGAAAGCGCTACCCGCGGCGGAACCACTCGTGGATCGCGTGCCTGCCGTCGGGCACGAAAGGGCTTTCCGGGTCCTCCGCGAAGGCCCGCAGCTCGTCCAGGTGCATCCACCGGCCGGACACGACTTCCTCCGGCTGGTGGACGACCGGGCCGTCCCAGCGCGCCTCGTAGGCGAAGTAGTGGCAGCGCACCGGCGGCTGCTCGAACGTGAACGTGAACAGGGGTCGCAGGGGCACGCCGCGCACGCCCAGTTCCTCGGCCAGCTCCCGTTCCGCGCCCTCGGCGGGTGTTTCGCCCGCCGCGACCACGCCGCCCGCCCAGCAGTCGTACAGGCCGGGGAAGACGTCCTTGTCCGGTGAGCGCCGGTGCACATACACGCGGGAGCCGTCCCCGGAGCGCACCAGCACCAGCGTCGCGGCGTGCCAGAGCCCCTGTTCGCGCATGTCGGCGCGGCGCACCCGGCCCACGACCGCGCCCGCGGCGTCGTAGTGGGCGACCATTTCCTCAGCACTGCTCACCATCTTGAGCCAGCATGGCAGATCCGGGTGCTTTACCTGGTCGCAACCGGTGGCCCACTCACCGTTGCCGCCCGCGACCCGTAGGCTTGGGACATGCGGCGGATCATGGGAACCGAAGTCGAGTACGGCATCGCCGTGCCGGGCGACGCGACGGCCAACCCGGTACTGACATCGACGCAGGTCGTGCTGGCCTACGCGGCGGCGGCGGACATCCCGCGGGCGCGCCGCGCGCGGTGGGACTACGAGGTGGAGTCGCCGCTGCGCGACGCCCGTGGTTTCGACCTGGCCGGGCCCGGCGGGCCGGGGCACGACCCGGACGTGGAGGACCTCGGCGCGGCCAACGTCATCCTGACCAACGGCGCCCGGCTCTACGTCGACCACGCGCACCCGGAGTACTCGGCGCCCGAGGTGACCAACCCGCGGGACGGGGTCATCTGGGACAAGGCGGGCGAGCGGGTGATGGAGGAGGCCGCGATGCGGGCGGCCACCGTGCCCGGGCAGCCGGTGCTGCAGCTGTACAAGAACAACGTGGACGGCAAGGGCGCCAGCTACGGCACCCACGAGAACTACCTGATGGCCCGTTCGACGCCGTTCACCTCGGTGATCGCCGGGCTGACGCCGTTCTTCGTGTCCCGGCAGGTGGTGACCGGTTCCGGCCGGGTGGGTATCGGCCCGCAGGGTGAGGAGGCCGGCTTCCAGCTGTCGCAGCGCTCGGACTACATCGAGGTCGAGGTCGGCCTGGAGACGACGCTGAAGCGGGGGATCATCAACACCCGCGACGAGCCGCACGCGGACGCGGACAAGTACCGGCGGCTGCACGTCATCATCGGCGACGCGAACATGGCCGAGTACTCGACGTACCTGAAGCTGGGCACGACGGCGCTGGTGCTGGACATGATCGAGGCCGGTCAGCGGTTCGACGACCTGAAGCTGGACGAGCCGGTGCGGGCGGTGCACCAGATCAGCCACGACCCGACGCTGAAGACGAAGGTGGGGGTGGCGGGCGGCCGCAAGTACACCGGCCTCGACCTGCAGTTCGCCTACCACGAGCTGGCGGCGGCGCACCTGGAGCGCACGGGCGGGGACGCGGTGTCCAAGGAGGTGCTGCGGGTCTGGGGCGAGATCCTGGACGCGCTGGCGCGGGACCCGGCGGAGTGCGCGGACCGGCTGGACTGGCCCGCGAAGCTGCGCCTGCTGGAGGGCTACCGGCAGCGGGACAACCTGGGGTGGGCCGCGCCGCGGCTGCACCTGGTGGACCTGCAGTACTCGGACGTGCGGCTGCAGAAGGGCCTGTACAACCGCCTGGTGGCGCGCGGCTCGATGAAGCGGCTGGTCACCGAGGAGGAGGTGCAGGCGGCGATCACGAACCCGCCGGAGGACACGCGCGCCTACTTCCGCGGGCGGGCGCTGGAGAAGTACGCGACGTCGATCGCGGCCGCGTCGTGGGACTCGGTGATTTTCGACGTGGGCAAGGAGTCCCTGGTCAGGATCCCGACGCTGGAGCCGCTGCGGGGCACGAAGGCGCACGTCGGCCGGCTGCTGGACGAGTCGGAGACGGCCGAGGAACTGGTCGAGGCGCTGACGGGTTCCGACTGACCGCAGCGGGAAAACCACCGATTGTCGTGGTCTCTGGGTAGGCTAGGGACAGGACTCACCGGGAGGCGAGATGGCTCAGGAGAAGATCGAGAAGCACGGTGGCGGCGGCTCCGACGACGAGGTCGAGGGTGGTGCCCCGGCCGGCCAGGAACGCCGCGAGAAGCTGGGTGAGGACGTCGACACGATCCTGGACGAGATCGACGACGTGCTCGAGGAGAACGCCGAGGACTTCGTGCGCGCCTACGTGCAAAAGGGCGGCGAGTAACCGCTCACCCGCGGCCACTAGGGTGGTCGCACCGAGTAGCTTGTAGTGCCGGCTGTCGCGCTTCCGCGGGTGTTTCGCCCGCGGAAGCGCCACACTTCGTCGATGGGAACCACGAGCACGTATGGAACACACCTCGGGCCCCACGGGCTCCGCGCTGCCCGCTGCCTTCTTCTCGAGCACGACGTCGTCGTTCGCCGAGTTCCTCCGCATGCAGGCGCCTGACCTGCTGCCGGGCCGACGGCAGCTGCCCAATTCCGGTGCGGGTGAGCTGGACGCGCCGCACGGCACCACGATCGTGGCCGTGTCGTTCTCCGGTGGCGTGCTGATCGCCGGTGACCGGCGGGCGACGTCGGGGAACCTGATCGCGTCGCGGGACATGGAGAAGGTGCACGTCACCGACGGTTACTCCGCGGTGGGCATCGCGGGCAGCGCCGGGATCGCGCTGGAGCTGGTGCGGCTCTACGCGGTCGAGCTGGCGCACTACGAGAAGATCGAGGGCGTTCCGCTGTCGCTGGACGGCAAGACGAACAAGCTCGCCACCATGGTGAAGGGCAACCTGGACGTGGCGATGGCGGGACTGGCGGCGCTGCCGTTGTTCGTCGGCTACGACATCGAGGCCGACGACCCGAAGCGGGCCGGGCGGATCGTCTCCTACGACGTGACCGGTGGCCGGTACGAGGAGCGCGCGGGCTACCACGCGATCGGGTCGGGGTCGCTGTTCGCGAAGTCGGCGCTGAAGAAGCTGTACGACCCGGAGGCCGACGAGGAGACCGCGATGCGCACCGCGGTGGAGTCGCTGTACGACGCGGCCGACGACGACAGCGCGACGGGCGGGCCGGACCTGGTGCGCCGGATCTTCCCGACGCTGGTGACGATCACCGCCGAGCGCGGCGCGGTGCGGCTGCCGGACGAGCAGGCCGCCGCGGTGGCGGAGGCGGTCGTCGCGGGCCGGGCCGAGCAGGCCAGCCACGGCCGCACCTGATCCGCGCGGTCGCCGTAGCCGAACTTCCCTTCCTTCGAGCATTCTTGGAGCCTCACCGTGACGATGCCGCTGTACGCCTCTCCTGAGCAGTTGATGCGTGAGCGCTCGGAGCTCGCGCGCAAGGGCATCGCGCGCGGCCGGAGCGTGGTTGTGCTGAAGTACCGCAGCGGTGTGCTGTTCGTGGCGGAGAACCCGTCGACGACGCTGCACAAGATCTCCGAGATCTACGACCGGATCGGGTTCGCCGCGGTCGGCCGGTACAGCGAGTACGAGAACCTGCGGGTCGCCGGCATCCGGCACGCGGACCTGAAGGGTTACCAGTACGACCGCCGGGACGTGACGGCGCGTGCGCTGGCGAACGCCTACGCGGCGACGCTGGGCAGCATCTTCACCGAGCAGCTCAAGCCCTATGAGGTGGAGCTGTGCGTGGCCGAGGTGGGGTCGGTGCCGGAGGAGGACCAGCTGTTCCGGCTGACCTACGACGGTTCGATCTTCGACGAGCCGCGGTACGTCGTGACCGGTGGGCAGACCGAGCCGGTGGCGAACAAGCTGAAGGAGATCTACGAGGACGGCCTGGAGCTGCGGGACGCGCTGAAGGTCGCGCTGGACGCGCTGCGGGCGGTCAGCAACAACGGGGACAGCGCGCCGTTGAAGCTGGAGGTCGCGGTGCTGGACCGGGAGCGGCCGGGGCGCAAGTTCCGGCGGATCCAGGGCGCGGCGCTGGACGCCTTGCTGCCGGAGCAGCCGGCCGAGTCCGCCGGGGAGGCGGAGGAGAAGCCGGAGGACGGCGAGACACCGCCGGCGAGCTGAGCTTGGGTGAGAGGCCCTCGGACTTCGGTCCGGGGGCCTTTTCGCGTTTCCGGGTGGTGGGGCCCGCGCGGTGTCGGTGGGAGGGCCGGGAGTGTGTGGGCATCGGGGACGAGGCCGGCGGTGTCGGGTGGACCACGCTGGTATCGCGGCCGTGCAGGCGCGGTTTCCCCGGGTGCCAGGCGCGGTGGGCGGCGTGGGCTCGGTTTACCCGGTGCCGGGGGCGTTGGTGCGGTGCAAGTTCGGCTTTCCCGGGTTCTGGGGCGGCGTGGGCTCGGTTTACCCGGTGCCGGGCGTGTTGGGGTGGTGCAAGCTCGGTTCTCCCGGGTGCGGGGCGCGCTGGGGGCGGCGTGGGCTCGGCCTTCCGGGGTGGCGGGTGCCTAATGCGGTGCAGGCTCCATTTCCCCGGGCGTCGGGGGCGTTGGTGCGGTGCAGGCTCGCTTTCCCCCTGCCGGGGCGCCCGGGCGGCGGGGGCGCCACTTCTCCGCCGCCCGCGCGCGGCCGGGGCCGCCCCAGCTGCGATGCCGCGCAGCGCGTGGAGGCGGCGCGGTGGGCGCGCGATGGAGCCGGTCAGGGGCGCCAGTGGGCGGGCCGGTCGAGGCCCTCCGGCAGGCGGGTCGTGCCGTCGCCCTGGGCGGCGTTCACCTGGGCCTGCGTGAGGAAGAGGCTGCCGGTCAGGTCGGCGCCCGCGAGGTTGGCCCCGCGGAAGTCCGCGCCGATCAGGTCGGCCTGGCGCAGGTCGGCGCGGCGGAGGTCCGCGCCGATGAGGTAGGCGCCGCGCAGGTTGGCGGCCCGCAGGTCGGCGCCGCGGAGTTTCGCGCCGATCAGGTCGGCTCCGCGGCGGTTCTTGCCGCGCTTGCCGCGGGCCAGTTCGCTCGCGCGCAGCAGCAGGGCGCTCACCTGCTCGCGGTGGCCGGCGACGTCGAGCCGGACCAGGTCCGCAGCGTTGCTCCCCGCCATGCGCTCGGTCTCCGCGAGCGCGGCCCGCAGGTCGTCGTGGACGGGGCGGGCCGCGGGCAGGGTCAGCGCCTGGGTGAGGTGGAAGAGCAGCTCGTGCAGTTGCCGCATCACCGGGAAGGCGGCGAACATGGCCTCGCGGGTCTCCGGCGCCTGGCGCCAGTCGCGGCCGCCGAAGGTCTCCTGGGAGATGCGCTGCCCGGCGCCGAAGCAGTCGAAGACGGTGCAGCCGGTGAAACCCTCGTCGCGCAGGCGGGCGTGGATGCCGCAGCGGAAGTCGTCGAGCAGGTTGCGGCACGGGGTGCCGGCGTCCTTGTCCACCGCGAAGTCGGCGGAGGCGGCGAAGGGCAGCGCCACGCAGCACAGGCCGAAGCAGTTCGCGCAGTCGGCTCGCAGCGCGTTGCCGGTCACGGTTTCGGATCACCCCTGTCGCAGTCCGGAACGACTCTATCGGGTGGCCCGGACCACAACGTGGGAAACCCCTGGTGACAGCGGTGTCCCGGGCGTGCCGGCGCGTGGTGCGACGATCGCCCGGCGTGTCGCCGCCCGAACGGCGCACCGCGCCGGGGCCAAAAGCGCCTAGCATTGAGAGATGCAGCGGCGGATTTTTGGCATCGAGACCGAGTTCGGCGTCACCTGCACGTTCCACGGGCAGCGCCGGCTCTCGCCCGATGAGGTGGCGCGCTACCTGTTCCGGCGGGTCGTGTCGTGGGGGCGCTCGTCCAACGTCTTCCTGTCCAACGGCTCCCGGCTCTACCTGGACGTGGGATCGCACCCCGAGTACGCGACGGCCGAGTGCGACGACCTGGTGCAGCTCGTCACGCACGACAAGGCCGGTGAGCGGATCCTCGAGGACCTGCTGGTCGACGCGGAGCGGCGGCTGGCCGACGAGGGCATCGGCGGTGACATCTTCCTGTTCAAGAACAACACCGACTCGGCGGGCAACTCCTACGGCTGTCACGAGAACTACCTGGTGACGCGCGCGGGCGAGTTCTCGCGGATCGCGGACGTGCTGCTGCCGTTCCTGGTGACCCGTCAGCTGATCTGCGGCGCGGGCAAGGTGCTGCAGACGCCGCGGGGCGCGGTGTACTGCCTGTCCCAGCGGGCCGAGCACATCTGGGAGGGCGTCTCGAGCGCCACGACCCGGTCGCGGCCGATCATCAACACCCGGGACGAGCCGCACGCCGACGCCGAGCGGTACCGGCGGCTGCACGTCATCGTGGGTGACTCGAACATGGCGGAGCCGACGACGCTGCTGAAGATCGGCACGGCGAACCTGGTGCTCGAGATGATCGAGCAGGGTGTGCAGTTCCGGGACTTCACACTGGACAACCCGATCCGGGCGATCCGGGAGATCAGCCACGATCTGACGGGGCGGCGCCCGGTGCGGCTGGCAGGCGGGCGGGAGGCCTCGGCGCTGGACATCCAGCGCGAGTACTACGGGCGCGCGGTGCAGCACGTGCAGGCCAACGACTCGGGCCCGACGGCGCAGCGGGTGGTGGAGCTGTGGGGCCGCGCGCTGGACGCGGTGGAGCAGCAGGACTTCAGCAAGATCGACACCGAGATCGACTGGGCGATCAAGCACCGGCTGGTGGAGCGATACCGGGCGAAGCACAACCTGGACCTGTCCAGCCCGCGGGTGGCGCAGCTGGACCTGGCCTACCACGACATCCGGCGCGGGCGGGGCCTGTTCGACCTGTTGCAGCGCAAGGGGCTGGTGCGGCGGATCACCGACGACGGCGAGATCGAGCTGGCCAAGGACACGCCGCCGCAGACCACGCGCGCGAAGCTGCGGGGCGACTTCATCGCCGCCGCGCAGGCCGCCGGCCGGGACTTCACGGTCGACTGGGTGCACCTCAAGCTCAACGACCAGGCGCAGCGGACCGTGTTGTGCAAGGACCCGTTCCGCGCGGTGGACGAGCGCGTCGACCGGCTGATCAGCTCGCTGTGAGCGGGTTCGAGCAGGCGTGGCGGTCCTGGCACGCCGAGCGGGAGCGGGCGCTCGCCGAGCCGCACGGGTGGCTGAGCATCACGGCGCGGCACTGGCTGACGCCGGAGCCGCAGCGGTTCGACGGCATCCCGGGCACCTGGCGTCTCGACGGTGATGAGGCCGCGGTCGTGGTGGTGGATCCGGACGAGGACTTCGGGGTGTCCGGCACGACGCGGTTCGAGCTGGTCAACAGCGGTCCGGGCGAGATGGTCAAGGCCGGTGACCGGGTTGTCGAGGTGGCGCGGCGCAGCGGGTACCTGGTGCGGTTGCGGGACCCGGCGGCGCCGGTGCGGGCGGCGTTCCGCGGCGTGCCTGCCTACGAGCCGGATCCGGCGTGGGTGCTGCCCGGCCGGTTCGAGCCGTACGACGAGCCGCGGCCGGTGACCGTCGGGGCGGTCGTGGAAGGACTGTCGCATGTGTACTCCTCGCCCGGCGTGCTGCGGTTCGCGTACCGGGGCGAGGAGTTCGCGCTGACCGCGTTCAACGGCAAGGGCGGCGCGGCGTTCTCGGTGCTGTTCACGGACGCCACGTCGGGTGTGACGACGTACGCCGCGAACCGCAGCCTGTCGGTCGCCGAGCCGGACGCGGACGGGCGGGTGGAGCTGGACTTCAACCGGGCCGTGAACCTGCCGTGCGCGTTCATCGACCTCGCGACCTGCCCTCTGCCCCCACCGGAGAACCGGTTGCCGTTCCCGGTGGAGGCGGGCGAGCAGATCCCGTGGGAGCGCCGTTAACGCACCGCCAGACCAGCCACTCGGCGAACAACCCGATGGGCTTGTCGAGCAGCCGGGCGTTCCCACCCTGCGCGAAGCCGAGCACGACCACGAGCACGATCGCGAGTCGCCGCTGGGTGGAGAACAGGTCGTCGAGGATCGCCCACTCAGTGCGGATGAACACCGTGCGGAGCGTCAGGGTGCTCACGATGAGCTGCACCGCGGATCACGGTGCTCGTCACGAAGTTCGGCTCCCGTACGTGCGCTGGGGCACCCCAGCCTTTGGCAGCGCCGCCAGGTCAGCTAGCCGACCTCAAAAGATCAGGAAACTCCTGTTCACCGCCCTCATCGCACCGCGGCGGGTTGTTTCGCCGTTTCGCTGACGCCGACCCGGTCGTGCAGGCGGCGTAGCGGTTCGGGTGCCCACCAGGCATAGCGGCCGAGCAGTCGCATGCCCGCGGGCAGCAGGACGCCGCGTACCAGGGTGGCGTCGATGAGGATCGCCAGGCCGGTGCCGATGCCGAACATCTGGATGAAGCTCACGCCGCTGGTGCCGAAGGCGAACACGCTGACCGCGAGCAGCAGCGCGGCGGCCGAGACGATCCGCCCGGTGCGGGACAGCCCGTGCACCACCGCTTCGCGCGGGCCGAGCCCGTGGTCGTGGGCTTCCTTGATGCGGCTGACGACGAACACCTCGTAGTCCATGGACAGCCCGAACGCGATGCAGAACAGCAGCATCAGCATGCTGGTGTCCAGCGGCAGCGGGGTGAAGCCGAGGAACCCGGCGGCGAAGCCCTCCTGGAAGACCAGCACCATCACGCCCATCGTGGCGGACAGGCTGAGCAGGTTGAACAGCAGCGCGCGCAGCGGCTGCAGGACGCTGCCGGTGAACAGGAACAGCAGGATGAACGTGGTGACGGCGATCAGGCCGGCCGCCAGGGGGAGCCTGCTGCCGATGGCGTCCTTGCTGTCCACCAGCGCGGCCGCGTCGCCGCCGACCGCCACTTCGAGCCCGGGCGGGGCGGGCAGCGCGCGGACCTCGGCGACGACGGCTTCGGCTTCGGCGGACCGGGAGTCGGCGGTGGTGACGACGGACAGCTTCTGCGCGCCGGGCGCTCCGAGCGCCGGGTTCGCGGGGCCGTCGGCGCGGCCCTGGGTGAAGCCGCCCGCGCTGGAGGTCACGTGGGCGACGCCGTCCAGTTCGGACAACCGGCCGGCGTACCCGGCGATCGTGGCCTGGTCGGGTGTGCCGAGCGCGATGACCTCGATGGCGCGGCTGTCGTTGGCCGGGTAGGCCGCACGCAACTCGTCGCCGACGACGCGGCTGGACGCGGTTTCCGGTAGCACCCGCTCGTCGGGGGTGCCGAACTGGACGCCGAGCAGGGGAGTGGCGGCCGCGACGAGCACGGCGAGCACGGGGACGGCGGCCAGCGCGGGCCGTTTCATCGCGAACGCGGCGACCCGACCCCAGAACGCGGACACCGTGCTCGGGGTGCGGCCGCGCGCCCAGGGCAGGCGGCCGGAGTTGACCCGCGACCCGAGGACGGTCAGCAGCGCGGGCAGCACGACCACCGCGGCGAGCATGGCGATCACGATGACGCCGATGCCGGCGTAGGCGAAGGAGCGCAGGAAGTACTGGGGGAACAGCAGCAGCGCGGCGAGTGCGACGGCGACGGTGGCGGCGCTGAAGCTGATCGTGCGCCCGGCGCTGGCCACGGTGCGGATCACGGCGGTCCGGGTGTCCGCGCCCGTGGCGAGTTCCTCCCGGAACCGGCTGACCATGAGCAGGGCGTAGTCGATGCCGAGGCCGAGCCCGAGCGCGGTGGTCAGGTTGATCGCGAACACCGACACGTCGGTCAGCGACCCGAACACCGACAGCTCGGCGAACGTGCCGAGAACCGCGATGCCGCCGACGACCAGCGGCAGCAGGGCGGCGACGACGCTGCCGAAGACGAGGAACAGCAGGACGAGGATGATCGGCACGGCGATCATCTCGGCGATCAGCAGGTCGCGGCTGACCTGGTCGTTGATGTCGAGGCCGACGACCGCGCCGCCGCCCGCGGTGACGGTGACGGGGCCGTTTTCGCCCTGGTAGCGCTCCACGACGGCCTCGACCGCGTCGGCGGAGGTGTCGGCGGGCTGGGTGACGATCAGCGCGGAGCGGCCGTCGTCGGCGCGCAGCGGCGGGGCGCCGGTCGCCCAGTAGGAGGTGACCGATTCCAGGGCGGAATCGGCGGCGAGGCGTTCGGTCAGTGCCGTGCCTGCCGCGCGGGTGGCGGGGTCGTCGACGGTGCCGTCCCGGGCCTGGACGAGGAACAGCAGGTTGTCCGCGCCGCCGAAGTGCTGTTCGGCGAGGGCCGCGGCGCGGCTGGAGTCGGAGCCGGGGTCGTCGAACCCCTGGGACTGGAGCTTGCCGAACGCGGTCATGCCGAGGACGGCCGCGCCGGCGAGGAGGACGCCGGCGACGACGAGGACGAGCCGTGCGTGATCGGCGGCGAACCGGCCGAGCCGAGCGAACATGGGATCCCCTCGAATGTTGACGGGCGCAAACTTGGCACCCGTCAACTTGCCACCGATGTGCACGGGTGTCAACATCGGGCTGTGAGCTCCTCAGCGCCCGTTCGAACCGGCTACCACCATGGCGACCTCCGCAACGCCCTCATCCGGGCCGCCGCCGAACTCGCCCAGGCCGGCGGCCCGTCGTCGGTGACCATCCGGGCGGCCGCGCGGGCCGTCGGCGTCACCCCGACCGCCGCCTACCGGCACTTCGCCGGGCACGAGGAGCTGCTGGAGGCGGTCAAGACGCGCGCGATGGAACTGCTGACCGCGGCGATGAACGAGGCGCTGGACCGGCTGGACCCGGCCGACGACCCCGCCGAACGCGGGCTGAGCAGGCTGGCCGCGATCGGGCAGGGGTACTTCACGTTCGCGCTCGCCGAGCCCGGGTTGTTCCGCACCGCGTTCACCGGCGGGATCTCGCCGATGCCGCCGCTGGCCGACGTCGAGGAGTCCAACCCGTTCCGCAAGCTGGTCGACGCCATCGACGACCTGGCCGCCGCCGGTTACCTGCCCCCGCGGCGCCGCCCGATGGCCGAGTTCGCCGCGTGGGCGTCCGTGCACGGCCTGGCGATGCTGCACCTGGACGGCCCGCTGGCGCCCACCTCGCGCGAGGCCCGCGAACTCGCGCTGGAGCGGACGATCGAGATCATCGCCGAGGGGCTGGGCGGGGTGGCGCTCCCGGAGCACCTGAGGAAGACACTGAGCCGCGTCGCCCGCGGCGGTTGAGCCCTAAGGCGCCGGCATGCGGGCGAGCATGCCGGCGTTGAGGGGGTCGCGCCGCTCGTCATCGCCACCGGAACGGGCTGCCCTCGGCCGACCGGTTGGCGGCGACGAGCGCGTCGCCACCCTCCACCTTGAGGATGGTGTCCGGGCTGCCGCTGATCGTTGCGGAGCTCATCCCCGATCCGGCTCCGCAGCACTTCCGCGCCGTTGGCGACCTCCGCCTGCGCCATCGATGCCTCGGTGAGGACCTCATCGGGCAGCGCGTCGGGTCGGGGAGCGTCGCTCGCGGCTGAAAACCGCACCTCGCCGCGGCACGGGTGGGTATCTCGTGGACATCCTGGGCGCGCCGGGGTGGACCTCGGCGACTCGATCACCAGTGCGAGCTACTGTGGTCGGGTGTCCACCGCCCGCGCCGAGCGCCTGGTCAATCTGGTGCTCGCTCTGCTGTCGACCCGGCAGTACCTCACCGCTGACCGGATCCGCGGGATCGTGCCCGGATACGCCGACGCCGCGAGTGACGAGGCCTTTTCCCGCATGTTCGAGCGGGACAAGACCGAGCTGCGTGAACTGGGGATCCCGCTGGAGACCGGCCGCAACTCGGCCTTCGACCCGGCCGAGGGCTACCGCATCGCCCGCCGGGACTACGAGCTCGGCGAGATCGAGCTGGCCCCGGACGAGGCCGCGGCCGTCGGGCTCGCGGTCCGGCTCTGGGACTCGCCCGAGATGACCGGGCAGGCCCTGGGCGCGCTGGTCAAGCTGCGCGCCGCCGGGGTCGACGTCGACCACACCGAGCCCCCGGTCGTGGAGTCCCGCGTCCGCGCCGAACCGGCCTTCACCCCGCTGGTCGCCGCCGTGCAGGCCCGCCAGGCCGTCCAGTTCTCCTACCGCCGCTCCGGCTCGGCCGAACGCCTCACCCGCACCCTCGAACCGTGGGGCGTGGTGTCCTGGCGCGCCCGTTGGTACGTCGTGGGCCACGACCGCGACCGGGGCGCGCCGCGCTGCTTCCGGCTCTCCCGCATCGTCGGCGACGTGCGCACCGTCGGCCGCCCGGGGGAGGTCCAGCGCCCGGACAACGTCAACCTGCTGGAGCTGATCGCGGGCACCGGCGACCCCGACCCCTCGCCCGTCACCACCGCGAAGCTGTGGATCGCCGACCAGCGCGCCGCCGGGGTGCGCCGCCGGGCCCGCCTCACCGGGCGGCTCACCGTGGACGGCGTCGAGGGCGATCTCGCCGAGATCGACCTGTACTTCCCGGAGAGCGCCGCGGACTGGATCGCCGGGCACGGGCCCGACGTGCTGGTGCTCGAACCGGACGTGCTGGCCAAGGCGGTCCGCGGCCGCCTGGAGTCCGTGCTCCACCACGAGGTGCGCCGATGAGCGGCTCCACCGACCGGATGCCCCGGCTCCTCGCGCTCGTGCCCTACCTGCTCGCCCGCCCCGGCATCCGCATCGAGGACGCGGCCCGCGACTTCGGCGTCACCGCCCGCCAGCTGCGCCGCGACCTGGAACTGCTGTGGATGTGCGGGCTGCCCGGCTACGGCCCGGGCGACCTGATCGACCTGTCCTTCGAGGGCGACACCGTCACGGTCACCTTCGACGCGGGCATGAACCGCCCGCTGCGCCTCACCGGCGGGGAGGCCACCGCGCTGCTCGTCGCGCTGCGCGCGGTCGCCGAGACCCCCGGCGTGGTCGACACCGACGCGGTGCACCGCGCCATCGCCAAGATCGAGGCCGCCGCCGGGCAGGCCCAGCCCTCCGGCGTCGTGGTCGGGCTCGCCGTCCGGGAGGGCGAGAAGACCGCCGCGACCCGCCGCGTCGTGCAGAACGCGCTGCGCGCCGGGCGGGCGCTGCGGATCCGCTACTACACCGCCTCCCGCGACCAGATCACCGAGCGCACCGTCGACCCGATGCGGCTGCTGATCGTGCAGGCCGTCGGGTACCTGGAGGCCTGGTGCCGCCGCGCCGAGGGCGTCCGGCTGTTCCGGCTGGACCGCATCGACGAGGTCGAGGTCCTCGACGAGCGCGCCGCGCCACCCCCGACGGCGCGGCCCACCGACATCTCCGACGGGGTGTTCCGCGCCCGGCCCGGCCAGCCGGAGGCGCAGCTGGTGCTGGAACCGGACGCGCGCTGGGTCGCCGAGTACTACCCGTGCGAGGAGCTGGCCGAGCTCGACGGCGGGCGGCTGCGGGTGCGGATGCGCTACGGCGACGAGTCGTGGATGGTGCGGCTGGTGCTCGGGCTGGGCGGCGACGCGCGCGTGGAAAGCCCGCCCGAGCTGGCCGAAGCCGTCCGTAGCCGGGCCGCCGCCGCGCTGGAAAGGGCACGTCACCTCCCGGCCACCTTGGGCCAGTAGGGTGACGCCGTGTCGTACCTGCCGAGCATTGTGCTCGCCGCCGTGGGCCTCCTGGCTCTGATTCTTGTCCTGATCCGGACATTCGGGGTCTTGCGCCGCTTCCGCAAGGCATCGAGCATGGTTACGGCGAGTGTCACCGACCGCACCGGGCTGTTGACGGCCCGGACGGCCGGTCTGCGCGTCGCGCTCGAGCAACGGCGGCGTCCCGCCCCTGAGCAAGTAGAGTTGGTCACAAGCAAGGAAGGAGGCCACTGATGCTGAACGGGTTGCAGCCGTGGCACTTGATCATCCTGGTGCTCGTCGTGGTCCTGCTGTTCGGCGCGAAGCGCCTGCCGGATGCCGCGCGGTCCATCGGCAAGTCCATGAAGATCTTCAAGGCCGAGACCAAGGACCTCCGTGAGGACGGCAAGGCCGAGGAGCCCGACAAGAAGCAGATCACGGCCTCCGAGACGACGCCTTCCGCGGCGACCGCCGCCGACGACCAGGTCGCGCAGCTGCAGAAGCAGCTCGACGAGCTGAAGCGGCAGCAGGCGGCGGAGAAGGCCGACCAGGCTCACAAGCACGCCAGCTGAGGCGAGGACGGAGCCTGTCGTGGCGGACTCCGCCCCCAAGAGCCGGAGGGACCGGCGGCGCAAGCGCAGCCGCCGGCTCAACCCCGACGGCACGATGACGCTCATCGAGCACATCTACGAGTTCCGGCGCCGCCTGGGCTGGGCCCTGCTCGCCGTGCTCGCCGGCGGGATCTTCGGCTTCATCTGGTTCAACACCAGGATGGGCCCGGTCCCGTCACTCGGGTCGATCATCAACGACCCGTACTGCGCCATCCCGGCCGACCGGCGGCTCGGCAGCACCGAGGGCTGCTACTTGCTGCAGACGGTGCCGTTCGAGGCGTTCATGATCCAGCTGAAGGTCGGTCTCGCCGGGGGCGCGGTGCTGACCTCTCCGCTGTGGCTGTACCAGCTGTGGGCGTTCATCGCCCCCGGCCTGTACACCAAGGAGCGCAAGTACGCGCTCACCTTCGTCGGTTTCGCGAGCGTGCTGTTCGCCGGTGGCGCCGTCCTGGCCTACCTGCTCATCCCGCACGCCCTGCAGCTGCTGATGGGCTTCGGCAGCGACTTCTTCATCACCGGCCTCACCGGCGACAAGTACATCTCGTTCGTGCTGTCGCTGCTGATCATCTTCGGGGTCAGCTTCGAGCTGCCGCTGCTGCTGGTGATGCTGAACTTCGTGGGCGTGCTCAAGTACGCCCAGCTGAAGCGGTGGCGCCGCGGGATCATCATGGCGGTGTTCGTCTTCGCCGCGTTCGCCACGCCCGGGTCGGACCCGTTCTCGATGATCGCCCTGGCCGGCGCGCTGACCGTGCTCGCCGAGCTGGCCATCCAGATCGCGCGGGTGCACGACAAGCGCAAGTACCGCGGCAGCGAGAGCGAGGAGTGGGCCGGCCTGTCCGACGACGAGGCCGCGCCGTTCGACTACACCCCGAGCAGCATCGACGACGACGCGCCCGCCAAGCCCAAGACCGAGGACGTGACCTAACCGGTCTGCCTCGCCAATGGGTATCCGTGCGGCCCTGGCCGTCCACCCCGACACCGGCCGCGGTGCGGCGGCCAGGATCGCCGGCACCGTGGCCGCTCGTCTGCGTGCCGGGGTGGACCGGCTGGAGCTGCTCGGCGCCGCGGCCCCGGACAGCCTCCCGGACGGGCTCGACGCCTTGGTCGTCCTCGGCGGCGACGGGGCCGTGCACCACGCCGTCCAGTACTGCGCCGCCACCGGCACCCCGCTCGGGATCATCCCCGCGGGCACCGGCAACGACCTCGCCCGCGGGCTCGGCATCCCCCTCGACCCGCTGCGCGCCACCGACGCCGTCGTGACCGCGCTGCGGGAACGCCGCCACCGCGCCGTCGACCTCGGCCACCTCGACGGCGCCTGGTTCGCCACCGTCCTGTGCACCGGCTTCGACGCCGCCGTCAACGCCCGCGCCGCCCGCCTGCGCTGGCCCGCCGGCCCGCGCCGCTACGACGTCGCCGTGCTCGCCGAACTCGCCGCGTTCCGGGCCCGCCCGGTCACCCTCACCACCGACGGCGAACCCCACCACCTCGACGCCACCCTCGTCGCCGTCGGCAACACCCCCTACTACGGCGCCGGCATGCGGATCTGCCCGCACGCCGACCCCGGAGACGGGCTCTTCGACATCACCGTCGTCGGCCACGCCACCCGCGCCGACCTGCTGCGGATCATGCCCGGCCTGCGCCACGGCCGGCACCTGCGCCACCCCGCGGTGCGCACCCTGCGCGCCCGCGAGGTCCGCATCGAGGCCACCTCCTGGCCCCTCTGCGCCGACGGCGAGATGCTCCCCGGCGCCCCGGTCACCGCCCGCTGCGCCCGCGGCGCGCTCACCATCCTGGGCTGACACCCACCGCATGCGTCCCGCACACCGCATGTGACACCCTGACAAGGTGGCCCCTCGCCCTTCCGTGTCGCCGGCCGAGGCCTACCAGGCTTCCAAGCGCCGCGCCCAGTACCCCCAGCTGACCCGCTTCGCCGACGAGGCGGAGTTCGGCTTCGACGACTTCCAGATCCGCGGCTGCCGCGCGCTGGAGGACGGCCACGGCGTGCTCGTGTGCGCGCCGACCGGCGCGGGCAAGACCGTGGTCGGCGAGTTCGCCGTGCACCTCGCGCTCGCCGAGGGCCGCAAGTGCTTCTACACCACGCCCATCAAGGCGCTGTCCAACCAGAAGTACGGCGACCTCGTGCAGCGCTACGGCGCCGGCACCGTCGGGCTGCTCACCGGGGACACCGCGATCAACGGCAACGCCCAGATCGTCGTGATGACCACCGAGGTCCTGCGCAACATGCTCTACGCGGGTTCCTCGGCCATCGACGACCTCGGCTACGTCGTGATGGACGAGATCCACTACCTCGCCGACCGGTTCCGCGGCGCGGTGTGGGAAGAGGTCATCCTGCACCTGCCCGAGTACGTGCGGGTCGTGGGCCTGTCCGCCACCGTCAGCAACGCCGAGGAGTTCGGCGAATGGCTGGTGACGGTGCGCGGCGACACCACGGTCGTGGTCGACGAGCACCGGCCCGTGCCGCTGTGGCAGCACATGATGGTCGGCAACCGGCTGCTCGACCTGTTCGCCGACGACGGCTCCGACGGCGAGCTGCGCATGAACCCCGGCCTGCTGCGGCGCGTGGAAGAGGTCGGCCGCATGCACGCCCCCGCGGCTCTGCGGCGGGGCCGGGGCGGGCGCACCTACTCGCGCGGCCCCCGGTTCCGGCCGCCGTCCCGGGTGGACATGATCACCCGCCTGGACGCCGCCGGGCTGCTCCCGGCGATCGTGTTCATCTTCTCCCGCGCCGGCTGCGACGCCGCCGTGAGCCAGGTGACCCGCTCCGGGCTGCGCCTGAACACCCCCGAAGAAGCCGCCGAGGTGCGCCGCATCGTCGACACGCGCACCAAGGACCTGCCCGAAGGCGACCTGGGCGTGCTCGGCTACTGGGAATGGCGCGAGGCGCTGGAGAACGGCATCGCCGGGCACCACGCCGGGCTGCTGCCCGCGTTCAAGGAAACCGTCGAGGAACTGTTCGTGCGCGGCCTGGTCAAGGTCGTGTTCGCCACCGAAACCCTCGCGCTGGGCATCAACATGCCCGCCCGCACCGTGGTGCTCGAACGGCTGGTCAAGTACAACGGCGAGGCCCACGTCGACCTCACCCCGGGCGAGTACACGCAGCTCACCGGCCGCGCCGGTCGCCGCGGCATCGACGTCGAGGGCCACGCCGTCGTGGTGTGGCAGCCGGGGATCGACCCGAAGGCCGTCGCCGGACTGGCCTCGACCCGGACCTACCCGCTGCGCTCGTCGTTCCGGCCCGGCTACAACATGGCGATCAACCTGGTCGCCCAGCTCGGCCACGAACAGGCCCGCGAGCTGCTGGAACAGTCCTTCGCCCAGTTCCAGGCCGACCGCTCGGTCGTCGGGCTGTCCCGCCGCATCGAGAAGAACCGCGAGGCGCTCAAGGGCTACGCCGAGGCCGTCACCGGCGACTTCGACGCGATGCTCGACTACGTGCAGCTGCGCAAGAAGATCTCCGACCGGGAGAAGGCGCTGGCCCGGCAGAACACCGCCGCCCGCCGCGCCGACACCGCGGTGTCGCTGGAGAAGCTGCGCAAGGGCGACGTCATCGCCGTCCCCGCCGGGCGGCGCGCCGGGCTGGCCGTGGTGATCGACCCCGGTCTGGACCCCGTGCGCGAGCCGCGCCCGGTCGTGGTGACCGAGGACCGGTGGTCCGGACCGCTGTCGCTGTCGGACTTCTCCGCGCCCGTGGAGCCGCTGGGCCGGATCAAACTGCCCAAGCACGTCGAACTGCGCTCGCCCAAGACCCGCCGCGACATCGCCTCGCACCTGCGCGACTCCGGGATTTCCCTGCCCGGCCGCCAGAAACGGCGATCGGGGGCCAATGAGGACGGTGAGCTGGCCGCGCTGCGCCGCGCCCTGCGCGCCCACCCCTGCCACGGGCTCGCCGAACGCGAGGCCAACATCCGCTGGGTCGAGCGCTACCACCGGCTCGCCGGGGAAACCGAGCAGCTGGAACGACGCGTCGCCGCCACCACCCACTCGCTGGCGCGGGCGTTCGACCGCATCCGGGCGCTGCTGGCCGAACGCGGCTACCTCGCCGAGGGCGAGGACCGCGTCACCGAGCACGGAGCGCGCCTGGCCCGCCTCTACAGCGAATCCGACCTGCTGGCCGCCGAGTGCATCCGCCACGGCGTCTGGGAAGGACTGACCCCGCCCGAGCTCGCCGCCGTCGTCTCCACGCTCGTGTTCGAGGCCCGGCGCGACTCGCCCGGTGAGCCGCGGCTACCCGCCGGGGGCGTGCCCAAGGCGTGGCAGGAGACCGCCAAGATCTGGACCGACCTCGCCGAGGACGAACGCCGCCACCGCCTCGACCGCACCCGCGAACCCGACGCCGGGTTCGCCTGGCCGGTGTACCGGTGGGCCCGCGGCGAATCCCTCGAAAAGGTGCTCACCGCCGCCGACGCCAACGGGCAGGAACTGTCCGCGGGCGACTTCGTGCGCTGGTCCCGGCAGGTCGTCGACCTGCTCGACCAGATCAAGACGGTCCTCGGCAAGGCCGACCCGGTCGGCGACGCCGCCGCGCAGGCCGTCAAGGCGCTGCGGCGCGGGGTCGTCGCGGCGGGTGCCGAGTAGCGCGGCCCACCCTGCGTTGTGGTTGGATCGCGCTGAGCGAGGACGATCAGGGGAGGCAGGCAGCATGAGCACGCCCTACGGCGGCACCGACCCGCAGCAGCAGTGGAGCCAGCCCGGGTACGGGCAGCAACCCGGCCAGCCGCAGCAGTACGCCCAGCAACCCCAGTACGGGCAGCCGCCGGGCTACGGCCAGCAGCCGGGCCAGTTCCAGCCCGCACAGCCCCAACCTGGACAGCCCCAGTACGGGCAGCAGTACCCGGGCCAGGCCGCGCCCCAGTACGCCGGACAGCAGCACCCGCCCCAGCAGTACCCGGGACAGCAGCACGGCGCGCCCGGCGGCTACGGGCAGCAGCAGCCGGCGAAGAAGGGCGGCAAGGGCCTGCTGATCGGGCTGGGCGCGGCGGTCGTGGTGGTGGCCGCGTTCTGCGTCACCGCGTTCCTCGCGCCCGGGTTCCTCAAGACCACCGTGCTGAGCCAGAGCGCGGTGCAGGACGGCGTCAAGCAGGTCCTCATCGGCAACTACCAGCTCACCCAGGTCGGCGACGTGCAGTGCCCCGCCGACCAGGAGGTCAAGTCCGGAGCCACCTTCGACTGCTCCGCGGTCGTCAACGGCCAGGGCAAGACCGTCACCGTGACGATCAAGGACGACGCCGCCAACTACGAAGTCGCCTACCCCCGGTAATTGGCTGGCGTGCGGCCGCACCGTCGGGAACGATCGCGTCGTGAGTGACTACACCGTCCGCACGCTGCGGCCCGACGAACACCGCGCCGCCGTCGACCTGTTCCGGTCCACCCTCCACGTCGCCGCCACCACCGACGAGACGTGGAAGATCGTCGAACGCGCGCAGCAACCCGGCCGCACCCTGGGCGCCTTCGACACCGAGCTGATCGGCACCGCCCGCTCGTTCGACGCCGAGATCACCCTGCCCGGCGGCGCCCGCGCCGGCGCAGCGGGAGTCACCGGTGTCGGTGTCCGTCCCGACCGGACCCGCCGCGGCGTCCTCACCGAGCTCATGCGCACCCAGCTCACCGACATCGCCGCCCGCGGCCTGCCCTTCGCCGCGCTGCGCGCCAGTGAAGGCGTCATCTACAACCGCTTCGGCTACGGCGTCACCACGCGCAGCCGCGGCTACGAGATCGACCGCCGCCGCGCCGCGCTCCGCCCCGACGTCCCGGCAGGCGGCCAGGTCGAGCTCTGGCCGCTGGACACCGCGCTGGAGCGGCTGCCCGGCCTGTACGCGGCACTGCCGCACACCCGCCCCGGCATGATGACCCGCCCGCCGTACTGGTGGCCGGGCTGGGAACGGCACGCCCGCGAAGCCACCAGCCCCGTCCTGACCGCCGTCCACCACGGCGAAGACGGCCCCGACGGCTACGTCGTCTACAGCGTCGAACGCAAGCACTGGAACGACCCGGCGGTGCTGCAGGTCATCAGCCTGCACACCGGCACCGACGAGGCGTTCAACGGGCTGTGGCGCTACCTGCTCGGCGTCGACCTCGTCGACACCCTGCGCGCCGACGAACGCCCGCTCGACGAGCCGGTCGAGCTGCTGTTCACCGACATCCGCGCGGTGAAGGACACCGGCGGCGGGGACGAGCTGTGGCTGCGGCTGGTCGACGTGCCCGCCGCGCTCGGCGCCCGCGCCTACGAGGGCGAGCCGGTCGTGCTGGAGGTCGTGGACCCGGTGCTGGAAGCCAACTCCGGGCGCTACCACGTGTCCCCGGACGGCGCCCGCCGCACCGACGCCGCCGCCGACCTGCGGCTCGGGGTGGACGCGCTGGCCATGATCTACCTCGGCGCGTGGCGGCCCTCGCAACTGGCCGCGGCCGGGCGGATCCAGCCGGCGGACCCGGCGGCGCTGGGGCGGGCCGACCGGCTCTTCGCCACGCCCGTACCCGCGTGGTGTGGTACACACTTCTGAGAAGCTCGTTCCGGGGGTGAATGGTGCGGACCACGCTGGTGCTCGCGTGCGCCGCGCTCGTGCTGTCCGGATGCGACAGTGCCCCGACCGGCCCCGCACCGTCCACCCCACCACCGCCCACCACCTCGACGGCCACCACGTCCTCGTCCACGGCGCCGGCGAGCCTCACCCCGGTGCGGCGGGTGTTCGACGCCGCGCACGTGCAGGACGGCGTCCGGCGGGTGCTCACCGAGTCCTACCTGATCGCCGGAGTCGGCGACGTGTCCTGCCCGGCCGGTGAGGACGTCGTCGCCGGGCACATCTTCGAGTGCACAGTGGACATCGCGGGCGAGAAGGAGAAGGTGACCATCACGGTGCGGGACGCGGCGGGCGGCTACGAAGTCTCCCAGCCCGAACCATGACCGGCGTGGAGATCCGGCCGCTGGCGGCGGGGGAGGAGCGGGCGGCGTTCGAGCTGCTCGGCCGGACCCTGCACGTCACCGTCACCGACGAGCTGTGGACGCGCCGCGCGGCGTCGTTCCCCGCCGAGCGGCGATTCGGCGCCTTCGCGGGCGGGGAACCGGTGGGCGTCGCGGGCTCCTTCGCGACCCGGCTCGCCGTGCCCGGCGGGAAAGCGCTTCCCGCCGCCGCCGTGGACGGGGTCGGAGTGCGCACCGACCACACCCGCCGCGGCATCCTCACCGGACTGATGGCCGCCCAGCTCGCCGACTGCGCCCGCCGCGGCGACGTGCTGGCCGTCCTGCACGCCAGCGAAGCCACCATCTACGGGCGATTCGGGTACGGCATGGCCACCCGGAGCCAGAACCTGCGCGTCACGCGGGCGGCGTTCCGCGCCGACGCCCCCGCCGGCGGGACGGTGCGGCTGCTCGGCGCCGCCGAGGCTCAGGAGCTGGTTCCCCGGCTGTACGCGGAGATGGGCCCGCACCGGGCCGGGATGATCGAGCGGCCCGAGGTGTGGTGGTCCTACGCGCGGGACCGCCTCATCGGCGAGCACCAGGTCGCCGTCCACACCGGACCGCGCGGCGACGACGGTTTCGTGCTCTACCGCACCGAGGACCTGCGCACCTTCGACCAGCCGAACCTCGGCGCCGCGCTCACGGTCCGCGATTTGCACGCGGCGGACATCGCGGCGCTGGCCGGGTTGTGGCGCTTCCTGTTGCGGGTCGACCTGGTCTCCGAGGTCCGCGCTCCGGGGCGCCCGCTGGACGACCCGCTCCCCGCGATGCTCACCGACCCGCGCGCCTGCGCGGTGACCGGCGTGGACGACCAGCTGTGGCTGCGGCTGCTCGACGTGCCTGCCGCGCTCGCCGCCCGCGCGTGGGGACCGGGCGAGCCGGTGGTGATCGAGGTGACCGACCCGCGGCTGCCCGCCAACACCGGCCGCTACCGGATCACCCCCGGCGGCGCCGAACCCACCACCGCGGCCGCCGACCTGCGGACCGGCCCGGAGACGCTGGCGATGCTCTACCTCGGCGACCGCCTGCCCAGCGCACTCGCCACCGCGGGCAGACTCGAGGTGGTGAACCCCGCGGCGCTGCCGCACGCGGACAGCCTGTTCGCCACCAGGGTTCCGCCGTGGTGCGGGACCCCGTTCTGAGGTTCCGGTTCCGCCGCTGAGGTTGCGCTCGATGACTCAACGACGCGTGAGGCGGGGCAGGATCGTCCTGGGGGCGTTGGCCGTGCTCGTCGCGGCCGGGGTGGTTTTCGCGGTCAAGACGCTCAGCGGTGGCTTGCCCGGCCGGGTGTACAAACTGGAGACGGCCTGTGGCGGCACCACCTACGACGATGCCGCGCCGTACACCGGTCCGGGGCCCCACCCCGTCGCGATCTTCATGCCCACTGAGTTCGGGGAGCTCTTCGTGGTCGGCCTCACCATGCCGGACCGATCCGACTGGGCGGCGGCGAACCCGGAAGACCCCGCCGCTGTGCAACTGGTGGCCTGCGGCACCGTCGAGAGCGAACGGCGATCCGCGGACCTGGTGTGCGGTGGGTACGGCGCCCCGCCGGAGCGGCTCCTCAGCGAACTCACGGCTGCCCAGTGGCAGCCCGCGCCGGCCTGGTGGAGGCGACTCAGGTAGACGACCCGCACGGTGTCGTGCCGGTGCGGCAGCTCACGACCGGGACGCGATGAGCGCCTCGACGCCGTCGAGGATGCGGGCCAGCCCGAACTCGAACGCGTGCGGGTCGGTGGGCGCCTGGTAGGCCTCCCCGGAGGCGGAGCCCACCCGGGCGGCCACCGGGAAGCGCTCGGGGTCGAAGATCTTCTCCAGCAGTGGCGCGTAGGACTCCCACCACTGGACGTCGCTCTGGCCGCTGCGCCGCGCCGCCTGCTCGGCCTCGACCACGCCGCGCATGGCGGAGTGCACGAACCCCAGCACCAGTGTGAGCACCTGGTCCATCTCGATGTCGGTGAGCCCGGTGCCTTCCAGCGCGCGCAGTTCGTAGTCGTACTTGGCGATCACGTTCGGACCCATCGGTGGGCGGCTCGTGGCGACCTGCAGCAGCCACGGGTGCCGCCGGTACACCGCGGCGTTCTCCCGCGCGATCTGCTCCAGCCTGCCCCGCCAGCCGCCGGGCACCTCGGCCGGGCGCGCGGTCTCGCCGACCACCGCGTCGACCATCAGGTCCAGCAGTTCCGCCTTGCCGGGCACGTAGGTGTAGAGCGACATCGTGCCGGCGCCCAGTTCCTCGGCGACCTTCCGCATCGACAGCGCGGCCAGCCCGGCGGTGTCGGCGAGCTTGATCGCGACGCGGGTGATCTCCTCGACGGTGAACCGGGCCTTCGGCCCCTTCGACGGCGGCTCCTGCAGCCCCCAGAGGAGCTCGAGGCTGCGCTTCGGATCGCCACTCGCGCTGAATTCAGTCATCTCGGGGCCCATTCTGCCGGTAACGAACTCCGTACGGTGTACGATAGATGATCCGTACGGCATACGGAGTAGAAGGAGGGGCGTGTTGTCCAGCGAAAACGCCGTGGTGGCGCAGGGGCTGCGCAAGCGCTACGGCGACAAGACCGTGCTCGACGACCTGAACCTGACCGTGCCCGCGGGGACCGTGTTCGGCCTGCTCGGCCCCAACGGCGCGGGCAAGACCACCTGCGTGCGCATCCTGGCCACGCTGCTGCGGCCCGACGCCGGGAAGGTCCTGGTCGCCGGGTTCGACGCCCGCCGCCAGGCCGCCCAGGTCCGCTACCGGATCGGGCTGGTCGGGCAGCACGCCGCGGTGGACGAGGTGCTGTCCGGGCGGCAGAACCTGGAGATGTTCGGCCGGCTCTACCACCTCGGCGCGCGCCGGGCGCGGCAGCGGGCCGACGAGCTGCTGGCCCGGATGGGGCTGGGCGACGCGGGGGAGAAGCCGGTGAAGCAGTACTCCGGCGGCATGCGGCGGCGGCTCGACCTCGCCGCCGGGCTGCTGCGCTCGCCCGAGGTGCTGTTCCTGGACGAGCCCACCACCGGCCTGGACCCGCGCGGCCGCAGCGAGGTGTGGGCCGCGGTGCGGGAACTCGTCGCCGACGGCACCACCGTGCTGCTCACCACGCAGTACCTGGACGAGGCCGACCAGCTCGCCGGGCGGATCGCCGTGCTCGACCGCGGCGGGATCGTCGACGAGGGCACCCCGGCGCAGCTGAAGTCCCGCATCGGCGGCGACCGGGTCGAGGTGGTCCTGCGGGACGCCGCCGACCTGCCCGCCGCCGCGGCGCTGGCGAGCCGGGTCACCGGGGCGGCGGCCGACCTGACCGACGGCGGGCTGAGCGTGCCGGTGTCCGACCGGGTGCGCGACCTGACCGGGCTCGCCGCGGCCTACGACGACGCAGGCATCGGCATCGCCGACCTCACCCTGCGCCGCCCCACGCTCGACGAGGTGTTCCTGAAGCTGACCGCACGCGAGGAGGTGCCGGCATGACCGCACTGCGCTGGGCGATCGCCGACGGCTGGACCATGACCCGCCGGGAGCTGGCGCACTGGGCGCGGCAGCCCGCGCCGGTGGTCGTCGGGCTGCTGTTCCCGGTCCTGACCCTGGTGATGTTCGGCTACCTGTTCGGCGGCGCGATGGCCGCGCCCGGCGACTACCGCGAGTTCCTGGTGCCCGGGATGTTCGCGCTGGCCATGGTGTTCGGCATCGAGTCCACCTACACCGCGATCGCCACCGACGTCGCGCGCGGGTCGACCGACCGGTTCCGCTCGCTGCCGATGGCGGCGTCCGCGCCGGTCACCGGCCGCGCGGTGGCCGACCTGCTGAACTCGACGGCCGGGCTGGTCGTGCTCGCCGCGTTCGGCTGGCTCACCGGCTGGCGGTGGCACGGCGGGTTCGGCGCGGCGCTGGCCGCGTTCGGGCTGCTGGTGCTGCTGCGGTTCGGGATCCTGTGGCTCGGGCTCTACCTGGGGCTCGTCGCGAAGGGCCCGGAAAGTGTCGTGGCGCTGCAGATCCTGGTGTGGCCGCTGGGTTTCCTGTCCAACGTGTTCGTCTCACCCGGCACGATGCCCGGCTGGCTCGGCGCGATCGCCGACGCGAACCCGCTGTCGGCCACCGCGGCCGCGACCCGCGAGCTGTTCGGCAACCCGGGCTGGGACAGCGGCGGCTGGTTCGCCGAGCACGCGCTGCTGCTGGCGGTGCTGTGGCCGGTGGCGATGATCGCGGTGTTCCTGCCGCTGTCGGTGCGCCGCTACCGGCGGCTCAGCCGCTAGGACAGGTACTCGCCGGCCCGGGCGCCGAGGACGTTCAGCAGGGCGAGCGCCTCGGCGTCCGGGGAACCCGGCGGCGCGCTGTAGAGCACGAGGTGCTGGTCGCGGTCGGTGAGCGCGAGCGAGTCGCAGTCGACGGTGATCTCCCCGACCACCGGGTGGCGGAACGTCTTCGTCAGCGCGGGCACGGCCCGCACGTCGTGCCGCTCCCACAGCCGCGCGAACTCCGGGCTGCCGTCGCGCAGGTCGCCGACCAGCCCGTTGACCTCGGGGTCGGCCGGGTAGCGGGCGACGGTCGCGCGCAGCTGCATGACGACGTGCTGCCGGAACTCCGCCTCGTGGGCGATCCCGTACAGCGGGCCCTCGGCCGCCGGGCGGAGGAAGGCGCGGCGCGCGAGGTTGCGGTCGGCCGGGGCGAGCGCGCCGAAGTCCTCCATCAGCGCGGCCGCGAGGTCGTTCCAGGCCAGCACCTCGAACGCGGCGGAGGTCACGATCGCGGCCGTGTCCGGCAGCCGGCCGATCAACGCGCGGATGCTGGGCCGCACGTCGCGCCGGTGCCGGCCGCCGCGGGTGGGTGCGGTGCCCGCGAGCACGTGCAGGTGGGCGGACTCGGCGTCGGTGAGCCGCAGCGCGTCCGCGATCCCGGCGAGGACCTCACCCGAGGGCCGCGGCGCGCGGCCCTGCTCCAGGCGGACGTAGTACTCGGTCGAGATGTGCGCCAGCACCGCCACCTCCTCCCGGCGCAGCCCCGGCGTCCGGCGCCGCGGTCCCGAGGGGAGGCCGACGTCTTCCGGCCGGAGCCGCTCGCGGCGGCTGCGGAGGAACGCGCCCAGCTCCTTCTTGTCCACACCCCGAGTGTGCCCGGCCCGCGGCGGCGGATCCTGGTACTGCTTGTGCCTGCATCCGGTGCCGCAAGCCGCCCGAGACTGCGCTCATGACGACCGACATCGCACCCATCGGCCTGCTCACCGGCAAGGTCGTGTTCATCACCGGCGCCAGCCGCGGGATCGGCGAGGCCGCGGCCAGGCTGTTCGCCCGCGAAGGCGCCGCCGTCGTGCTCGCCGCCCGCGGCGCCGACGCGCTGGACCGCATCGTCGGCGAAATCCGCGCCGGCGGCGGCACCGCCGACGCCGTGCCACTGGACCTCGCCGACCGCGCGGGCATCCGGACCGCCGTCGCCCGCGCCGGCGAGCTGCACGGACGGCTGGACGGCGCGTTCAACAACGGCGCCGCCATCCAGCGCCGTCCCGGCCCGCTCGACACCACCAGCGACGAGGACATCGACGAGCAGTTCGCGGTGAACTTCCGCGCGCACTGGACCGCCATGACCGCCCAGGCCGAGCTGATGCGCGGCAACGGCGGCGGGGCGATCGTCAACACCTCCAGCATCGGCAGCCGCCGCGCCAACCCCGCCCTGCCCGCCTACGGCGCCATGAAACGCGCCCTCAACAGCATCACCGAGACCGCGGCCGTGACCTGGGCCCGCGACGGCATCCGGGTCAACGGCATCACCCCCGCCGGCACGGTCACGCAGATGATGCAGACGTGGGAGGAGGCCACCCCGGGCATCATCGAACGGGCCACGGCGTCCATCCCGCTCGGGCGGATGGCCGAGCCACGCGAGGTCGCCGAGGTGGCCGCGTGGCTGCTCAGCGACCGCGCCTCGATGGTGACCGGCGCGATCGTGCCGGTTGACGGCGGCGCCGGCGCCTGACGACTGGAACGCCGGCCCCGCCCCCAGGCGGGGCCGGCTCACGTCCGACCCTAGAACCCGCCGGCCCGCCGGTCTTCTCCGTTCTTGCGCTCCTACGCCGCGCGCAGCGCCTCGCGGAAGCCGACCTTCGCGCCGGTGCGCAGCACGGCGTTGCGGTAGATCCGCGCCGACAGCCACACCAGCACCGGGATCAGCGCCACGACCAGGGCGACCGACAGGATCGCCTCCCACGGCGCCACCCCGCCCATCGCCAGGCGCATCGGCATCAGCGTCGGCGCGAACACCGGGATCACCGACAGCAACGCCACCAGCCCGCTGCCCGGGTTCGAGGGCAGCACCGAAATGCCCACCACGTACCCGGCGATGACGAAGAACAGCGCCGGCGTGACCGCGCCGCCCACGTCCTCCTGCCGCGACACCAGCGCGCCCAGCCCGGCGAACACGATCGAGTACATCAGGAACCCCAGCAGGTACCACACGATCAGCCACACCACGGTGCCCGCCGCGGCCGACACCGAGATCGTCAGCACGTCGGTGGCCAGTCCCGCGACGATCCCGACCACTCCGATCAGGACCATCTGGATCAGCCCGACCGCGCCGATGCCCAGCACCTTCCCGGCCATCAGCTGCCACGGCCGCACCGTCGCCAGCAGCAGCTCGACCACGCGGCTGGTCTTCTCTTCGACCACGCCCTGCGCCACCGACTGGCCGTTGAGCAGCAGTGACATGTAGATCAGGATGCCGGCGACGATCCCGAGCACGAGCTGCTGGCCGTTGTAGGGGTAGGGCTGCTCCATCGGCGAGACCTCGACCCCAGCGCCGGACACCGCCGCGTTGACCTGCGCCGGATCGCCGCCGAGCGCGGTGATCTGCTGGTTGAGGGCGAGCTGCCCGGCCAGCACGTTGAGCGCGGTGCGCAGGTTCTCGTCGAGGTCCTTCTTCACCACGACCCGTACCCGCGAGCCGTCGCCGACCAGCAGGGCGTCCAGGTCGCCGTCGCTCACCTGGGTGCGTCCCGCGGCCTCGTCGGGCAGCGTGCGCACCTCGACGGTCTCGCCGACCGCCTGCCCGGCGGCCTGCAGCGGCGCGGCCAGCGCCGACGTCGGCCCGGTGACGCCGACCGTGGCGTCCGCGCCGGTGCCGCCGCCGATCAGCTTCATCACGACGGCGAACCCGACGATGACCACCAGCAGCGCCAGCGTGCTCAGCCGGTAGGCCTTGGACCGCAACCGGATGCCGATCTCACGTGACGCGACGAGCGAAACGCCCGTCCAGCCGTCCCGGTTCACGCCGCCACCTCCTCGGTCGTGACGACGTGCCGGAACAGTTCGGTCAGCGACTGCCGCCGCCGCGCGAACTCGTGCACCGGCCCGCTCGCCAGCGCTGCGCGCAGCACGGCCTGGTCGTCGGCGCCGTCGGCCAGTTCCAGCTCGGTGCGGCCGTCCTCGTGCCGGATCACCGACACCCCGGGCAGCCCGTCGGCCCAGCCGGGCGCCGCGGCCGGCGCCTCCACCAGCAGCCGCACCGTCGAGCCCGCCTGCAGTTCGCCGACCGTGCCGCAGGCGACCATCCGCCCGTCCCGCACGATCCCGATCCGGTCGCACAACCGCTCGACCAGGTCCAGCTGGTGGCTGGAGAACACCACCGGCACGCCCTCGGCGGCCTTCTCGCGCAGCACCTGGCTCATCACGTCGACCGCGACCGGGTCCAGCCCGGAGAACGGCTCGTCGAGCACCAGGATCGCCGGGTCGTGCACCAGCGCCGCGGCCAGCTGCACCCGCTGCTGGTTGCCCAGGCTCAGCTTCTGCACCTCGTCGTCGCGGCGGGCGGCGACCCCGAGCCGCTCGGTCCAGGTCTCCACGGACCGGCGCGCCTCCGCGGCCGGCATGCCGTGCAGCCGCGCGAGGTAGATCAGCTGCTCGCCGACCTTCATCTTCGGGTACAGCCCGCGCTCCTCGGGCATGTAGCCGATGTGCCGCCGGGTCTCCAGCGTCACCGGCGCGCCGTCCCAGCACACCTGCCCGTCGTCGGCCGCCAATACCCCCAGCACGATCCGCATCGTCGTGGTCTTGCCCGCGCCGTTGCTGCCCACGAACCCGAACAGCTCACCGGCGCGCACGTCGAACGTCATGTCCGACAACGCCAGCCGTTCGCCGTACCGCTTCGTCAGGCCGTCGATCTCCAGTTGCCTGTCCGCCACGTCGTCCCCCATTCCGCATCCCAGTGGAAAAGTGATATCACTATGCTACATTGAAGCCATCGGGGCAAGGAACTGAGGGGAGCGGTCAATGGAAACCGTCGTGGACATGCCGGCGCCGCAGACGCGGGAACGCCTGGTGCGCGCGGTCAACGGCTTCGTGATGCTGGGCGTCGCGGTAGTGCTGGTGGCGGGCGGGGTCGTGCTGCTGGCCACCAGCGACGGCTCGGCCGGGATGCTCGTCGCGGGCGCGGTCGCCGTGCTCGCCGGGCTCGTGCTCCTCGGCGGGCTGACCCCGGTCGCGCCGGGCGAGGCGCGGGTGGTGCAGCTGCTCGGCCGCTACGTGGGGACGCTGCGCACCGCCGGGCTGCAGTGGGTCAACCCCTTCACCCAGCGGCGCAAGGTCTCCACGCGCATCCGCAACCACGAGACCGGGGTGGCGAAGGTCAACGAGGCCGACGGCAACCCGATCGAGATCGCCGCGGTCGTGGTGTGGCAGGTCGCCGACACCGCGCAGGCCGTGTTCGAGGTCGACGACTTCGTCGAGTTCGTCGCCATCCAGAGCGAGACCGCCGTCCGGCACATCGCCAACGCCTACCCCTACGACAACGCCGACACGGCGCGCTTGTCGTTGCGGGACAACGGCGACGAGATCACCGAAAAGCTGTCCGCGGAGATCGCCACGCGCGTCGCCTCGGCCGGCGTTAAGATCATCGAATCCCGCATCACCCACCTCGCCTACGCCCCGGAGATCGCGCAGGCGATGCTGCGGCGCCAGCAGGCCGGTGCCGTGGTGGCCGCGCGTCAGCGCATCGTGGAAGGCGCGGTCGGCATGGTGGAGATGGCGCTGGACCGGCTCGCCCGGCACGACGTCGTCGAGCTCGACGAGGAACGCAAGGCCACGATGGTGAGCAACCTGCTCGTGGTGCTCGTCGGCGACCGCGACGCGCAGCCGGTCGTCAACACCGGGACGCTGTACCAGTAGATGCCGGCCGAACGGAAGAAGATCCTGCTGCGGCTCGACCCGGCCGTGCACGACGCGCTGGCGCGCTGGGCGGCCGACGAGCTGCGCAGCACCAACGCGCAGATCGAGTTCCTGCTGCGCAAGGCACTCGCGGACGCCGGGCGGCTGCCCCGCGAGGTGGGGCGCATGCGCCCGCGGGGACGCCCGAAGAAGGGGGACGAGGATGGACAAGCCTGACTCGCTGGCCGCGCGGCTCTTCCTGCTGGCCTACGACACGGACAAGAACCGCCTGACGTCGCGGTCCGAACTGGGCTACGCCCTGCGGGCCGCGGCGCTGGCCGACCTGGTGCTCGGCGGTTTCCTCGTCGACGACGGCGGCAAGGCGGCGCCGGCCGCGCCGGCGCCCGGCCTGGACCCGGTGCTCGACCTGGTCCTGCTGGAGATCACCCACAGCACGCCCCGGTCGTGGCGGCGGTGGGTGTCCCGCCGCGCCAGCCGAATCGTGCCCCTGGTGCGTGAGCACCTGGCCGCCGAACAGGTGATCAAGGTCGACTCACGGCGCGTGCTCGGCCTGTTCCCGGTGCACCGGGTGACGCCGCGCCGGCCGCACGAGACCAAGCGGCTGGCGGAGGAGGTGCGGCGCGCCGTGCGCGGCGGGCAGCCCGCGTACCGGGTGGACCCGCGCCTCGGCGCGCTCTGCGCCCTGGCCGGCACCGCCGAACTGCGCACGGTCTTCACCCGCTCCGAACGGCGCCAGTACAAGGGCCGGCTGGCCGAGCTGGGCCGGCCCGTGGAGCCGGTGGTGAAGGCGCTGCGGAAGACGATCCAGTCCCACCGGGCGGCCGCCGTCTCCGGCGGCTGACCGCCGCGGCCGCCGCGCTCGGTCGCGGACCGCCGCTGCACTCGGGTGCCACCTTCGCGGGCGCTCGTCACGCGCCCACCGGCGCGAGCCGCGGGCGCGGGACGAGCGCGGATCCTGCACGGGTGCGCGTGAGTTTCCCAGCCGGCTCGGAGATCGCGGCCCTCTCCGGGGGTTGACCGGCCCGGCACGCGGCCGGGTCAGCGGGCGTTCGCGGTGAGCGCCTTGACCAGGCGGGTCGCCGAGCTGCCCAGGTTCCAACGCTCGGCCAGCTCCAGCACCCGGTCCGGGTCCGCGGGCGAGGCGGGCACCGCGTCGGAGCCGGACAGCGACACCGGCGCGTCGGCGGCGACCTGGACCACCGTGGGCGCCGCCCGCAGGTACTCCTCGGCCTCGGCGAGCCGCTGCCGCGTCTTCGGCGGCACGTCCGCGCTGCCCGCGGCGGCCGCGGCGATCAGCCCGTCGAGCGAGCCGAACTGGGTGATCAGCTTCGCCGCGGTCTTCTCGCCGATCCCGGCCACCCCCGGCAGCCCGTCGGACGGGTCACCGCGCAGCACGGCCATGTCCGCGTACGCCTGCCCGGCGCCGTCCACCGGCACGCCGTAGCGCTCGGCGATCTCGGGCGGGCCGAGCACCTCGGCCTTGGCCCAGCCCTTGCCCACGTAGACCACCGACGCCGGGGTCGGCTCGGTGCGCACCAGCTGGAACAGGTCCCGGTCGCCGGTGATCACCTCCACCGGGTCGGTCTTCTCCCGCGCGGTCAGGGCGCCGATCACGTCGTCGGCCTCGTACCCGTCGGCCTCGGCGGTGGCGAACCCGAACGCCTGCAGCACCTCCAGGATGATCGGCACCTGCGGGGTGAGCGTGTCCGGCACCTCCTCCGCGTTCGCGTCGGCGTCGGCCACGCGGTGCGCCTTGTAGCTGGGCAGCAGATCGGTGCGGAACTTCGGGCGCCAGTCCGCGTCCAGGCACGCGACGAGCCGCGTCGGGCGCCGGTCGGTGACGATCCGGGCCAGCGTGTCGGTGAACCCGCGCACCGCGTTGACCGGCGTCCCGTCCGGCGCGGTCATCGACTCGGGCAGCGCGTGGAACGAGCGGAAGTACAGGCTCGCGGAATCCAGCAGGGCAAGTGTCACGGACCACAGCCTGCCAGACGCGGTCCCGGCCGGAGCCAGATACGCTGCGTGGCATGTCGTCCCGCTCAACCGCGATCCCAGCACCCGCCCCGGAAACCCTGCGCGCCCGCCTGGAGCGGGCCCGCGCGGCCACCGCCGACGCCGGCGCCGACGCCCTGCTCATCGCGCCGGGCTCGGACCTGCGGTACCTGCTCGGCGAGGCCGGTGGCTCCTTCGAGCGGCTGACGACCCTCGTGGTGCCGGCCGAGGGCACCCCGGCGCTGGTCGTGCCGAAGCTGGAGGCCCCCGGCTACGCGGCGGTACCCACCGGCGAGCTGGGTGTCGAGGTGGTCACCTGGGTCGACGGCGAGGACCCCTACCGCATGGTCGCCGACCGGCTCGGCAAGCCCGGCCGCGTCGCGGTCAGCGACGGGCTGATCGCGCTGCACGTGCTCGCGTTCCGCGCCGCGCTCGGCTCCGCCGAGCAGACGCTGGCCGGCCCGGTGATCCGCGAGCTGCGGATGCGCAAGGACGCCGCCGAGATCGACGCGCTGCGCCGCGCCGGCGCCGCGATCGACCGGGTGCACGCCCGCATCGCCGAGTGGCTGCGGCCCGGCCGCACCGAGGCCGAGGTGGGCGCCGACATCGCCGCCGCGATCGTCGAGGAGGGCCACCTGCACGCCGACTTCGTGATCGTCGGCTCCGGCCCCAACGGCGCCAGCCCGCACCACGACGTGTCCGGCCGCGTCATCGAGCGCGGTGACGTGGTGGTGGTCGACATCGGCGGCCCGATCCCCGAGGGCTACAACTCCGACTCCACCCGCACCTACGCCGTGGGCGAGCCGCGCGACGCCGACGTGGCCGAGACCTACGCGGTGCTGCAGCGCGCGCAGCAGGCGGCGGTCGAAGCGGTGCGGCCGGGCGTCTCCGCCCAGTCGGTCGACGCCGCGGCGCGCGAGATCATCGCCGACGCCGGGTACGGGGAGTTCTTCATCCACCGCACCGGGCACGGCATCGGGCTCGACGTGCACGAGGAGCCCTACATCGTGGCGGGCAACGACCTGGCCCTGGAGCCGGGGATGGCGTTCAGCGTCGAGCCGGGCATCTACCAGCCCGGCCGGTGGGGCGCCCGCATCGAGGACATCGTCGTGGTCACCGCCGACGGGGTCGAAGCACTCAACCAGCGCCCGCACGAGCTCGTCGTGCTCGACTCGTGAGCGGGCCGCTGGAGCCGCTGGACCAGGCGATCGCGCGGGAGCTGGCCGGCGACGGCCGCTGCTCCTTCACCGACCTGGCCGAGCGGGTGGGGCTGTCGGTGTCGGCGGTGCACCAGCGCGTTCGGCGGCTGGAGCAGCGCGGCGTGATCCAGGGGTACGTGGCGCGGCTGGACAGCGAGCAGATCGGGCTGCCGCTGACCGCGCTGATCTCGCTGACCCCCAACGATCCGGCCGCGCCGGACGACTACCCGCAGCGGATCGAGCACATCCGGGAGATCGAGTCGTGTTACTCGGTCGCCGGCGACGAGTCCTACATCCTGCTGGTGCGCGTGGCGTCGCCGCGGGACCTGGAGGACCTGCTGCGGCGGATCCGGGAGGCGGCGAAGGTGTCGACGCGGACGACGGTGGTGCTGTCCACGCCGTTCGAGGGCCGCCCGCCGACGGTGTGACAAACGCCGGGCGAAGGGTACGATAAAAGGTATGGCAACTCGTAAGGTCACGCTCTCGCTCGACACGGCGGCGATCGAGTACGCCGAGCGCGCCGCGAAGGCGCACGGGATCTCGTTGTCGGCGTGGCTGTCGCGCGCCGCCCGGCGCGAGGCCGTCCGCACCGGCTACCGCGCCCCGGGCCGGCACGACGCGGAGGCGCTGGCCGCGGCCGACGAGGCGGAACTGGCCGCGGCGGAAAAGGACCTGGGTGCGTAAAGGCGAGATCTGGGCGTACAAGCCGCCCACCCAGCCGTCCCGGGAACGCACGGTGCTGCTGCTGTCCTCCGACGGCGTCAACGAGTCGGAACGCCCCTGGCTCATCGGCACCGAACTGCTGGAGGAGGACCCGCAGGACATCCTCGGTGTCGCGCTGGACAGCCGGTTCTGGATCTCCACGCTGTTCCTGACCCGCCTCTACCGCGGGTGGCTGGTGGAGCGGATCGCCGAGATCGACCAGCAGACGCAGGAGCAGGTGGACATCGCCCTGCGCGCGGCGCTGGACTTGTAGGGCCTGGATCGCCGAGCGGGCGCGCAGCGCCGTGCCCGGAACACAGCCGAGATGGGCTGTCATCCGTGGCCTGACGCCGCAACGATCATCTTGAGCCAGGCCCGCGCCCAGGCCGCCGATGCAATCTTGTGGGTCTGGCTCAGCGTGATACGCACGAACTGAGACGCGGCGGGATGACCACCCGGCGCCCCCTCGTCCATGCACGACGAGGCACTTCTTGGTCATCCTGGAGCCTGCCCGTCCGGCGACGACCATCACTTGATCTTTGGATCAAAAGCACTACCCGGCGGTCACCGTGGCCGCCGGGTGGAGGTTGCCATCCTGGCCCTTCAGGCATGCGGCCGCCGGGCCGGACGTCGCCAGGAACTCGGTCAGGCACCGGCCGAACTGGGCGTGCCCGTTGGCGTTGGGGTGGAACGATTCCTGGATGGCATGGCTGGCGCGGTCGGCGTCGGCGAGGTCGTTGAGCTGCAGCGTCAGCCGGCTGAACCACTCCGTCGACGGGTCGGCCCCGCCGCTGCACGCCTCGTGCCCCAGCCCGGCGCGGGACAGGTCCAGGAACCGCGCCCCGGCCTGCGCCGCCGCCGAGGCGAGTCCGCGGGACAGCACCGGCACGCCCTCGTTGACCACCCACTGCAGGTCCTCGGTGCGGAACGGGCACCCGTTGAGGTTCTGCAGGTTCGCAGGGATCCCCGGCCCGATCGGCGCCGCGTAGGACTGGAGCACCAGCTGGTAGTCCTCCGGCTGGTACCCGGCGCGGGCGAGCACCGTCTTGATGTCGCCGAGCGCGTTCACCACTTTCGGCACCATCGCGTCGATCCGCTGCTGCCAGGTCGGCGCGATCGCGGTGCGGCAGGGCGCGTTGCCGGAGATGAACCACGCCTGGAAGCACTGCGAGATCAGCTGCGAGAAGCGCGGGTCGTCGTTGGCGCCCACCGCGACCACGACCGCCGCGACCCGGTGGGTCTTCACCAGCTCCGCCAGCTGCCCGGCCTGGGACGGCTCGGTCCACTGCCTGGTGTCGCCCAGCCCGACCTGCGCGGCCGGCGCGCCGGAGCAGGCCAGGTTCACCTTCTTCACGATCCCGGGCACGTCCGTCTTCTCCACCGTCGCGTTGGGGGAGCGGTGGCACCAGTCCCCGTTGGCGCCGTTGGTGTCGGCGGTGTAGTTGCCCGCGCCCTCGCCGGAGAGAGTGCTGTCGCCCATGGACACGATCGTCAGCGGACCGGTGCCGGGCGGGCCCGGGCGGTCGATCGGCCCGGGTGGCGTGCTCGGCCCCGTGAACACGAAGATCCCCACCAGCACCAGGACGAAGAGCAGAACGCCCCCGCCGATCCACCACCGAAACCGTCGCACCGGTGGCAGTTTAGAGAAGACCTGCCGAAGCCCTTGTGAACCCGGCCCCCGGTGATCGTTCCCGCCGCTACCGTCGGAGGCGAACACCGAGGGGGCGAGGTGCCGACGGGACCGAGCGCTTGGGCGGTGGCCGTGCCCGCCGCGGTCGCCGGGGCCGCCCTGATGGGCCTGGCCAGTGCGGCGCAGGCGCGCGCCACCAAACAGGTCGAGACCGCCCGCACCCTCGACCCGGCGCTGTTGTCCCGTCTCGCGCGTCGTCCGCTGTGGCTGGCCGGGATGGCCGCGACGGTCGCCGGGCTGGTGCTGCAACTGGTCGCGCTGGCCTTCGCGCCGCTGCTGGTGGTGCAACCCCTGCTGGTGACGTCGCTGATCTTCGCCGGGTTCTTCGCCGACCGGCTCGCCCACCGCCGCCCCGACGCCGTGCTCGGCGCGGGCTCGCTGATGTGCGTGGTGGGGCTGGCCGCGGTGATGCTGCTGGCGCGTCCCGGCGAGGAAGGCACGACGTTCGTCCGCGGCCCGGCGCCGGTGGTGCTGGCGCTGACGCTGGCGGCGCTGACGGTGCTGGGGCTTGCGGTGTCGGTGCTGGCGCCGGGCGCGCTGCGGGTTCTCGGGCTCGCTGTCGCCACCGGCGTGCTCTACGGCGTCACCGCCGGGCTGATGAAGGTCGTCGCCGGGCAGGCGCGGGACAGCCTCGCCGCGCCGTTCACCCACCCGGTGCTGTACGTGGTGTGCGTGACCGGGCCGCTGGGGTTCCTGCTCAGCCAGAACACCTTCCAGCGCGGCGAGTTCCTCACCCCGGCGCTGGCCGTGATCACCGCGCTGGACCCGCTCGTCGGCGTTGCCATCGGCGTGTGGTGGCTCGGCGAAACCGTGACCGCCGACCCGGCCGCGCTCGCCGGCGCGGGCCTGGCCGGTCTCGTCGTGATCGCCGGCATCGTCGTGCTGTCCGCCAGGGCGGCGCGCCTGACTCCATGGGAGGTCCGGTGAAACAGGTGCTCGTGGTGTCCGCGACGATGGGCGAAGGGCACAACGCGACCGGCCGCGCGCTCGCCGAGGCGGTGCACCGGCTGTGGCCCGGCGCGGAGGTCCGCTGGCTCGACGCGCTCGACGTGATGGGCGCCTGGGTGGGGCCGCTGTTCCGGCAGATCTACGTGACCAACGTGCGCCGCACGCCGTGGCTGTACGAGTTCTTCTACGCGGCGCTGTGGCGCTCCCGCTGGTTCGCCGCCGCCTGCAAGCGCTTCACCGGCGCCTGGTGCGGCCGCCGCCTGGCGCGGGTCATCGGGGACCCGGACCTGGTGCTGTCCACCTACCCGCTGGGCACCGCGGGGCTGGAGTGGCTGCGCCGCCGCGGCAGGCTGCGCGCCCCGGTGGGGGCGTGGATCTCCGACTTCGCGCCGCACCCGTTCTGGGTGTACGGGCGCATCGACCGCAACCTCGTCATGCACCCGGTGGCGATCCCGCCCGCCGTGCGGTGTGTGCCGGACGCGCCAGTCGCGGTGTCCGCCCCGCCGGTGCGCGGCGAGTTCCGGCCCGGCGACCGCGCCGCCGCGCGCCGGCGGCTGGGGTTGCCGCCGGACGCGTTCGTGGCGCTGGTGTCCTGCGGTTCGCTCGGCTTCGGCCAGGTCGAGTCCGCCGCCCGCGAACTGCTGGCGGCCGACCCGTCGGTGGTGCCCGTCGTGGTGTGCGGCCGCAACGAGCGCCTGGCGCGATCACTGCGCCGGCTCACCGACCCGCGGCTGCGCGTGCTCGGCTGGACCGACGACATGGCCGCCTGGATCGTGGCCGCGGACGTGGTGGTCACCAATGCCGGCGGCGCCACCGGGCTGGAAGCGCTGGCCTGCGGCCGTCCCGTGCTGATGCACCGCCCGATCGCCGCGCACGGCCGCGCCAACGCCCGTCTCATGGCCGAGGCCGGGCTGGCGGTCGTGTGCGAGGCCGACGGCGAACTCGCGGCGGCGGTCCGGCGGATGCTCGGCACCCCGGAACTGCGGAAGTCGATGGCCGAGTCCGCGGCCCGGCACCTGGAGTCCGCCGGCGACCTCGGCGCCGCGCTACGCGCGCTCGCGGCGGTGTGACCCCAGGAAGTGGTCGAGCACCAGCGACGCGCCGATGCCGAGCATCCACACGTCCTTGGCGATCGCGACGCCCTGCTCGGTGGGCTGGATCGACCTCTCCTGCCGCAGGCCCGGCGTGCGCGCGTACAGGCCGAGCAGCCCGGCCGAGAACGCGGTGAGACCGGCCCCGGCCACCAGCGGCGGCACCGCGGGGATCAGCAGCATCGCGCCCAGCGCGATTTCACCGGCCGACAGCGCCTGGACGAACTTCCGCGGCGGCACCCGCTTCACCGGCGGGTACGTCCCCGCGGCGAAGCCGTGCAGCTGCGCGGTCGTCGTCTCGTCGGCCTTCTGCTTGGCCACGCCCGAGTTCAGGACGAAGGCCCCGGTCACCAGCCGGACCGGGATGTGCCACGCCTCGATCCGAACCCAGCGTGCCCGACGTCTCGTGCGCATCGCTCACCTCCGTTGGTGATTGCTGTTCAAGCCCAACGTACGCGCTTGCCAGAACCGGGCGGGCCGTCACATCCTGGACGTTTCCGGGCAGCGCGGAGGTGCGAACGGCCGGTGCTGCCCACACCGGAGGTGGTCGCGACGTGACCGAAGTGCTGTTCCCGCTGCTGTCGGAGAAGGACCCGGACGCCGAGGGTGTGGTGGCGACCTGGTTCGTGCAGGACGGCGAGCGCGTCGCCGAGGGCGACCTGCTCGCCGAGGTCGCCGTGGACAAGGTCGACGTCGAGCTCTCCGCGCCCGCCGCCGGGGTCGTGCGGCTGCTGGCCAAGGAGGGCGACGCGCTCGTGCAGGGCGCGCTGATCGCCCGCATCGAGTGAGCGGGTTTCCGGTGCCACCCGACCGGGAAGACCGGACGATGCGGTGCAGGTTCTGCGACACCCCGCCCGCGGCCGGTGAGCGCCGCGTCCCCGGCCCGGCCGGCCCGATCTGCGCGCGCTGCGTGGAAACCGGGCTCGGCCTCGTCCGCGACGGGCAGCCACGCACCAGCCGCGGCGGCACCGACCTGGAACGCCTGCGGCGCGGGGGAGAGCCGTGCGAGTTCTGCGATCGCAGCGACCGGCGCACCTTCCTCGGCTTCACGCGCAGCCTGCCGCGCATGCGGTGCGCCCAGACGGGCGCCGTGATCTGCGACGACTGCCTCGACCGCAGCGGCAACCTGCTCAACCAGGCGCTGCGCCACGTGTGAGGAACGCGCTGGGCGCGGACCCGGTCTCGCGGCGGAACATCACGGTGAACGCGGCCGGCGTGTCGTACCCGAGCGACGAGGCCACCGCCGTGACGGTCGCGCCGCCGGCGAGCAGCCGGATCGCGTGCAGGGCGCAGGCGCGCTGGCGCCAGCGCTGGTAGGTCAGCCCGGTCTCGGCGCGGAAGAGCCGGTTGAGGGTGCGCTCGGACAGGTGCAGGCGGGCAGCCCACCCGGACAGCGGCGCGTGCACGTCCGGGCGCCGCTGGAACTCCAGGCACAGCGCGCGCAGCCGGGGGTGGCGCGGCAACGGCAGGTCGAACGGCAGCGGGGTAAGGGCCTGGATCTCGTGCCGGATCAGCTCCATCACCGCGGCGTCGCGCCCGTGCCGCGGGTACTCCGGTTCGACGTCGACGGCGGCGCGCAGCAGTTCACGCAGCAGCGGTGAGACCGCGACGACCCGGCAGCGCACGGGGAACCACGGCACCGTCGCGGGTTCGAGGTAGAGGCTGCGGGTGCTGACGCCGCGCATCAGGACCTGGTGGCGCGTCCGCGGCGGGATGAGGACCGCGCGGTCGGCGGGCACGGTCCAGGTGCCGTCGGCGGTTTCCACCTCCATCAGCCCGGTCGCGCCGTGCAGGAACTGGGCGCGCCGGTGCTCGTGGAACTCCAGCAGGTGGTCCGGCGGGTAGTCGGTGCCGATCGCCAGCACGTCGCAGTCGAGGCCGTCGACGTCGGCGAGGGGAACGTTGCGCACGTGTCGGATTCTCGATGACCGGTGGCGGTTCGTCGAATGCCCGCCAGCGCGGCCGGGCCCTAGCGTGCCGGACGTGGTGTCCTTCTCCGTCCTGCTCGCGTTCGGCGGCGTCACCGGCGTGACCACCGTGTTGTTCGGCTTCGGCGGCGGGTTCCTCACGGTGCCCGTGGTGTTCGCCGTGACCGGCCGGATGCACGTCGCCGTCGCGACCTCGGCCGCGGTGATGGTGGTCAACTCGCTGGCCGCCACGCTCGCCCAGGCCAGGGCGGGCCGCCTGCGCCGGGACCGGGTGTGGCCGCTGGCCGGGTTCATCGCGGCCGGCGCGGCGCTCGGCGCGCTGACCACCAGCCGGCTGCCGGAACGCATCCTGCACGCCGCGTTCGTCGCCTACCTGCTGGTGACGATCACGGACTGCCTGCTGCGCCGCGGATTCCTCGACCGCGGCGCCGGTCCCGGCGGGCTGGGCCCGGTCGCCCGCACGGCGGGCGGGGTCGGGATCGGCGTGGTCGCCAGCGCGCTCGGCGTCGGCGGCAGCGTGCTGACCGTGCCCCTGCTGCGGCGCAGCGGCCTGCCGATGACCGAGGCGACCGCGATCGCGAACCCGCTCAGCGCCCCGGTCGCGGTCGTGGCCACGGTGGTCTACACCATGGCGGCGGACGGCCCCACCGGGTACGTCGACGCCGCCGCCGCGGGACTGCTGCTGGCCGGTTCGCTGCCCGCGATCGCGATCACCCGGCGGGTGGCCGGCCGGATCCCGGACCGCGTGCACGCCGTCGCCTACGTGGCGCTGCTGGTGGCCGTGACGATCGCGGTGATCGTCACGGCCTGAGCGCTCAGCCGCGCGCCGACCACCAGGCGCGGCCCTGTTCGGGCAGCGTGGAGATCGGGTCGTAGAACGGGTAGCGGCGGCGCAGCGCCTCGGGGTCGTCGTGTTCGATTCCGGTGCGGTAGTTCTTCGTCCAGTAGGAGATGCCGCGCTCCCGGTCGTACTCGGCGACCTGGTGCACCCACCGCTTCCCGACGTAGGGCACGTCGCAGACGATGCGGGGCGTCGCGTAGCCCGGGAGGTAGCCCATGATCGCGTGCTGCAGCTCCTGCGCTTCCCACACCGCCAGCCGCCAGTGCTCGGCGTTGGGGATCATGTCGCACAGGTAGAAGTAGTACGGCAGGATGTTCGCCTCGCCCTGCAGCGCGAAGCACAGGTCCAGCAGCGCCGCCGGGGTCGCGTTCACCCCGCGCATCAGCACCCCCTGGTTGCGCACGTCCCGCACCCCGACCTCCAGCGCGGTCCGCGCCGCCTCGGCCACCAGCGGCGTCACCGACTGGACGTGGTTGACGTGCGTGTGGATCGCCAGGTTCACCCCGCGCCGCCGCGCCGTGCCCGCCACCCGCTCCAGCCCCTCGACGATCTTGGGCTGCAGCCAGTGCTGCGGCAGCCCGGCCAGCGCCTTGGTCGCCAGCCGGATGTCGCGCACCGTCTCGATGTCCAGCAACCGCATCAGGAACGACTCCAGCTGGTGCCACGGCACGTTCGCCACGTCCCCGCCGGAGACCACCACGTCCCGCACGCCCGGCGTGCGGCGCAGGTAGCCGATCATCGCGTCCTGGCGGTCCACCGGTTTGAGGTCCAGCTTGTGCTTGACCACCTGCTCGGTCGAGTTGCCCACCAGGTCCATCCGGGTGCAGTGGCCGCAGTACTGCGGGCAGGTGGACAGCAGTTCGGCCAGCACCTTGGTGGGGTAGCGGTGGGTCAGGCCCTCCACCACCCACATCTCCGCCTCGTGCAGGGAGTCGCGCGCCGAGTGCGGGTGGCTGGGCCACTCCGGGTCGCGGTCGCTGCGCACCGGCAGCATGTAGCGGCGGATGGGGTCGGCGTAGAACGCCTCGGTCGAGTCCACCGACATCGTGTTCAGCATCTGCGGCGGCACCAGCATCGACATCGTCGCCAGCTCACGCTGGTCGGCGGCCAGATCCTCGTAGAACCGCTCCTCGACCAGATCCCCGAGCACCGCGCGCAGCTGCTTGACGTTGCGAACGCAGTGCACGCGCTGCCACTGCGCGTCCCGCCACTGCGCCTCGGTCACCTCCCGCCACCCGGGGAACCGGCGCCAGTCCGGTTCGGCCAGCTCGGTGCGGCGGTAGGCGTAGGGCTGCTCGGCGACATCGGTGTCGGCGGGGGAGGCTTCCTGGATCGCAGTCATCTCTGCTCCTCGTCGGCGCTGCGGCGTCAAAACTTCCGGTGAAAGTGACAATACGACGTAAAAGCTTTCGTCGCGACCCATCGTGCACACTCGACACCGTGACCGACGACAGCACCACGCTCCTGCTGGGCGGGCGGATCCATTCGCCCAGCAACCCCGACGCCACCGCGATGGCGGTCAAGGACGGCACCATCGTCTGGATCGGCCAGGACGGCCCCGGCCGCGCAGTGCACCCGGACGCCCGGGTCGAAGACCTCGACGGCGCGTTCGTCGCCCCCGGCTTCGTCGACGCCCACGCGGCCACATCAGCGGCCCGGCGGTCGTCAACGGCCGGGTCTACTACTCCCGCAACGGGGTCTCGGTCAACGGCAGCACCGTCACCGACGCCGCC